>JAKOPX010000325.1 GCA_029778665.1 Bacillota bacterium
CGCTTCTTTGGCCAGCTTGTACTGCACCTTGAAATTCTTCAGTTCTTCGAGAGTCTTTTTCTTTGCGACCTCGATCGGGTCCTCGCCGCCTATTTTCGTGCTCCAGAATGTCTCCTCGGTAATATTCGGATCCGCCTGCCGGGCGCTGTAATACATTATCTGCTTCTGGTAGTCAAGATAATACAGGAACTCCGCCTCCGTTATCTTTTCTCCGTCAACTGTGGCTACTATCCTGGCAGCCGTACTGAAATATATGACCAGTCCGACAGCAATGACCAGAACGATTGCAGCGGCGACCAGGCCATATTTTGCAAACAGTGGCATCCCTGTTTTCCCTTCAGCGATCCTGCCGCCTGTGTTCTTATTTGTCTTGTTATCTCCCAAAGTTATCTCTCCCCTGATACAATATGGAAAATGATTTTTCTGTTTACGAAAGTCCGTATTGATGTCAACTAACATTATAATAGATAATCAGCCTGTATCATAGCTTTTTAAGTCCTGTAACAAAATTTTAATATTGTCGGCCAGTTTTTCGCCGCTGACCTGCGGCTTTTTGTATACGAGGTGCGGAGAGGTTCCCGCACTGAACAGCAGCTGTCTCCTGTACTTTTCTGCCGTCTTTGCGATGGCACGGAAATCGATGCTTTTGCTGTCCGCGAAAGCAAATATGACCGAATCCTTCTTTTCAGTCACGGAAGAGATGCCGAGTGACCGCGCAAGCGCCCTGATATGGGCCACTTTTATCAGATTCCTCACAGGCTCCGGTATTTCTCCGTACCTGTCGATAAGTTCGTCTTCGATGTCGATCACGTCATTTTCATCGTTTATTGCCGCGATCTTCCTGTACATCTCTATCTTCCTGCTCTCGTTCCCTATATATGAATCATCGATATATGCGTCTATGTTGATATCGATGGTGACTTCCACATCTTCCTTCCTGGCAGGCTCGCCCCTGAGTTCCCTTACTGCCTCGTCGAGGAGCCGGCAGTACATCTCGTAGCCGACGGCTTCCATATGCCCGTGCTGCTCAGGTCCCAGCAGATTCCCGGCACCACGGATCTCCATGTCCCGCATCGCTATCCTGAACCCGGACCCTAGTTCGGTGAACTCCTTGATCGCCTGCAGCCTTTTTTCCGCAACTTCTGAAATGACCTTGTCCTTCCTGTACGTGATATAGGCATAGGCAAGCCTGTTGGAGCGGCCCACCCTTCCCCTCAGCTGGTATAGCTGGGCAAGTCCCATCTTGTCGGCATCCTCGACGATGATCGTATTCACGTTGGGCATGTCAAGGCCCGACTCGATTATGGTCGTACAAACCAGTATATCGAATTCACCTTTCAGAAAGCTCATCATTATATCTTCGAGCTGTGCCTCGTCCATCTGGCCATGGGCGACGCCCACCCTTGCATCCGGAACCATGGCCTGGACTTCCGCTGCCTTTGCTTCTATTGTCCTTACCCTGTTGTACAGGTAGAACACCTGTCCCTGCCTGGCCAGTTCCCTCATGATGGCATCCCTGATGACATCCCTGTTGTACTCCATAACATAGGTCTGGACCGGGTAACGCTCTTCCGGCGGGTCTTCGATGACACTGATATCCCTTATCCCCGTCAGCGACATGTGCAGCGTCCTGGGTATCGGCGTTGCCGTAAGGGTCAGTACGTCGACCTCTGGAGAGAGGTTTTTCAGGCGCTCCTTGTGGGAGACGCCAAAACGCTGCTCCTCATCGATGACCAGCAGCCCGAGGTCCCTGAACTGGATGTCCTTCTGCAGGAGCCGGTGCGTGCCTATCAGCACGTCTACCTTCCCGGATTTCACATCCCTCAGTATCCGCTTCTGTTCAGCCCTGCTCCTGAAACGGCTCAGCATTTCGACGGTAACGGGGAAATCCTTCATCCTCTCGAGAAAGTTGCTGTAATGCTGCTGTGCAAGCACGGTCGTCGGTACCAGCCAGGCTACCTGCCGACCGTCCATCACGGCCTTGAAAACGGCGCGGATCGCCACCTCGGTCTTTCCGAACCCAACG
>JAKOPX010000326.1 GCA_029778665.1 Bacillota bacterium
CGGGTTCCGCGGCATAAACGGCCATATTATAACTGACAGATACGGCTCCTATGTTTTTATCGGATATATACTCAACAACTTCCCATTTGAGCCGGACACCCCCGATAACAGGACATGCCTTCGATGTATGGAATGCGTAAGAAAATGCCCGGGGCAATGCATCATGGGAGATACCACGATAAACCCGCAGAGGTGCAGGTCGTATATAACGCAAAAGAAGGGGGATCTGACTCCGGAAGATATCGAAATACTGAAAAAGACCCTCCTTGTATGGGGCTGCGATGTGTGCCAGGATGTTTGTCCCCATAACAGGAACGTGCAGACGACGCCGATCATGGAATTTAAATCGGATCTGCTTTACAGCGTAGATATCGCTGGAATAAAACGGCTCTCCAACAGGGAGTTCAGGAAAAGATACGGCAACAGGTCATTCAGCTGGCGGGGCAGGGACGTACTGGCACGGAACCATGATATCATACACGCGGATAAAGGTTAGTCCCTACGTCAGTATCCCGCACGTACCTGAAAGCGATCCCGATTGCAAAAGCAGCCAGTGTTTTCTATAATATTATGTGTATCTGCCGGCAACGCTTGTATATTCGACTTTCAGCAGCGTTCAGGGCAATATGCCTGAAGCATTCATAACATATGGAATATATTTGGCACATGAAACACCATGCAGCAGCATGCCGGCGTATATTCATCATCCTGTGCCATGAAGGCTGCATTCATAACATCGGATGCATTGTATCCAATATTAGGGGGGGAGGTTTCAGAATGGCTTGTGAAAACACTGTAAAATGCACCTGTTCATATCCCTGCTCAAGACGCGGCAAATGCTGCGAATGCGTAGCTTACCACCGGAGGAACGGTGAAGTTCCGGGCTGTTTCTTCACTGCGGCTGGCGAAAAAACTTATGACAGGTCCATAGAAAACCTCTACAGGGATCATAAAAAGAACGGCTGATCTTCGAATCAGCAAGTAAAAACATGCAGGCAAGGCTTTCTATGATCGGCAGGCGATCATAGAAAGCTTTTTTATGTCAGACAGGCTGGATCCACAAGGCCGGTCAGTCCTTCTGGCCTGTGGCATTGCCGAACACGGCGATGCACCTGTCCAATATGCCCCTCATGTATGCAATAAGGACGCCGTAATTGGTCATTGGCACGTCCTGGTCCTGCGCACTCTTTCGCCTGTAAGTCATCTCCCTTTCATTTAGCATGCAGGCTCCGCAGTGCACTACCAGCTTTACCCCGGAAAGGTCGTCCGGGAACTCCGTCCCCGATGTGAACCTGAAGTTGAAATCCTTTTTCGTGAACTCCCTTATCCACCGGGGCAGCTTAACCGTGCCGATATCATCGCACTGCCTGTGGTGGGTGCACCCCTCTGAAATCAGGATGGTGTCGCCCTCCTCAAGCTCACTGAGCATTCTTGCGTTCCTGACTGCAGCGTCCAGGCCACCCCTGTACCTGGCAAAAAGGATGGAAAACGAAGTGAGCGGGATATCTTCAGGCACGATCGCCGCCACCTTGTGGAACACCTGGCTGTCAGTCACCACAAGGTCCGGCTTTTTCCCGAGCTTCGCCAGCGTATCTTCAAGCTCCGTCTCCTTCACAACGACAGCCGTGGCGCCGGTATCCAGGATATCCCGTATAGCCTGCTGCTGCGGCAGGATGAGCCGCCCTTTCGGAGCTGCCTTGTCTATAGGGACCACCAGCACGACAAAATCATTCGGCCTGACGATATCGCCGAGCAGCCTGCGTTTCGGCTCATGCTCAGATGCAAAGGCCGCTATCATCTCTTTCAGTTCGTGTATGTGGTAGCCGGTTTTGGCGCTGACGTGTATTTCGCAGCCTTTCACCGGATCGCCTTCCGGCCCGGCGCCAGGTCCTCCGGCGGCTACAGCCGGCTTTTGCGATGCCATGTCTTCTGACTGCTGTTTTTCATCTGCTATAATATGTCCGGCACCGGTTGCCGCTCCGCTTCCGGCTCCGTCACGGGGATTTCCTGTACCGTACCCGGTACCGGCCCCTGTTGTCATATCCTCTCTGTGCCCGACCAGGTCAGTCTTGTTCCATACCACCAGGTAGTCGATGCCTTTCTCTTTGAAAAGGCCGATAAGCTCCTCGTCCTTCGGCGTCATGCCGACGGCGGAATCTATGACCAGGACGGCCAGGTCCGTCCTGTTGAGCGCCTTGCGGGTCTTGTTGACCCGCAGTTCGCCAAGGACGCCTTCATCATCATATCCCGGCGTGTCTATGATGACGACAGGCCCGGCAGGCAGCAGTTCCATCGCCTTATACACGGGATCGGTCGTTGTCCCTTTCACATCCGAGACCACGGAAAGGTCCTGGCCGGTCACGGCATTGACGATGCTTGACTTACCGGAGTTCATGCTGCCGAAAAATCCTATATGGAATCGTTCCGACGAAGGTGTAGAATTCAGACTCATAGTCCGTACCTCCCTGTCTTATTCGAGATCGTGCCTGCTGTAAACGGAGTACATACTGCCATTTGCTTTCTGCCTGCAGCGCGAATTCTCCAGGCATGTAATTCAAAACTCTTTCAGGCATTTGTCAGGCCAATATGCACTGAGGCATCTGTCACGCCTCAATTCACGGGCGTCGGGCCTTCATTCCGTTCATAGTCCGATGCCTGCCCTGCAATTGTCCGATACCTGCCTCACATCCGTCAGTGTCCTGCACCCGTCAAAGCCTGAAATCGCGGCTTCCGTTCCGGATGTTATCCAGGTTCCGTACAACGATCTGCCTGACTTTCTCACTGGGGATGCTGCCCAGTTCTTTCATGATCAGCGCTTCGCCTGCCGCCTTCGTTTCCGGGGAAGCATAGTCCTCCAGGTACTCCATCAGCGTCATCAGCGCGTTGGGATGGCAGCAGTTCTGTATCTGGCCGCTCTTGCACAGGCTCATGAACCTGTCGCCGGTCCTTCCTTCCCTGTAGCAGGCCGTGCAGAAGCTGGGGATGTAGCCCAGTTCGATAAGCCACCTGACGACTTCATCCAGCGTCCTCCTGTCGCTTACTTCAAACTGCGCCGAATTCTCATCCTCCGGTTCGGGTTCGTGATACCCGCCCACACTGGTTCTTGAACCTCCGCTTATCTGCGATACTCCAAGGTGCAGCAGGCGTTCCCTGCATTCCCTGCTTTCCCTGGTCGATACTATCATGCCGGTATAGGGAACTGACACGCGTATGCATGCCACTATCTTGGCAAAAGTATCGTCATCGATCGCGTTGCTGAACATGGACGGGTCTATGTCGTCAGCACGCTTGACCCTCGGCACGCTGATGGTGTGCGGACCGACACCGTATACCGCTTCCAGGTGTTCCGCATGCATCAGCAGTGCGGCAAACTCATAGCGGTAAAGCTCGAGCCCGAACAGCACTCCGAGACCCACATCATCTATCCCGCCCTGCATCGCTCTGTCCATGGCTTCCGTATGCCATGCATAATCGTGCTTCGGACCTGTCGGATGGAGCTTCTCGTAGCTTTCCTTATGATAGGTCTCCTGGAAGAGCACATACGTGCCTATGCCCGCTTCTTTCAGCTTCCTGTAATTCTCGACGGTCGTCGCGGCTATATTGACGTTGACGCGGCGTATGGCGCCGTTTTTATGCTTTATGCTGTATATGGTATCTATGCTCTCCAGTATATACTCGATGGGGTTGTTGACCGGATCCTCCCCCGCCTCGATGGCGATCCTCTTGTGACCCATATCCTGCAGCGCGATTACCTCCCTGCGGATCTCATCCTGGGTCATCTTCTTCCTCGTGATGTGCCTGTTTTTCTGATGATAC
>JAKOPX010000327.1 GCA_029778665.1 Bacillota bacterium
ACACCGAGACTCCGGACGTGGAGACCAAAATGATAAAGGTCACGCTGTACTTTCCGACTGTGGACAACAGCGCTCTTAAAAAAGTGGAACGTGAAATACCTGTAGTCAACAAGGCCATATTGAAGGCATGCATTCTCGCTCTGGCAGAAGGCCCCGATGATCCGGCACTGAGGAACCCGATACCTGCAGGCACCGAGATCCGTGGCATAACGATAAAGAATGGCACGGCGATCGTCGACCTGTCGGAAGAATTCCTCAACAGCAGCGGACTTGAGGTCATCTCGAGGCTGTCCATAGTAAATACCCTTACTGAGATAGACGGAGTCGAAAGGGTACGCCTCAGGATCGAGGGTAAGGATATGGTTGGTCCGAGCGGCAAGCCTCTCGGAGACATGAGACCTGCCGTTCTTGATGAGGAAGGCCGTCCGGTCCCTGGGAAAACGATGACAGTCGTGCTGTATTTCCCCGATTCGGATGCCGTGCACCTGGTCGGCGAACACAGGGAAATCGAGATCCCTGCAGGGGTTTCGGAAGAAGAGGCTGTCATCACCGAACTGATGGCAGGTCCGCGGACCGATGGCCTGTGGAGCGCGATCACGGACGGTACGAAGCTGCTTTCGGTCGGAACAAAAGCCGGAGTGTGCACTGTGAACTTCTCGAGGGAATATATCGAAAACAGCCCGGGAGGCACTGCTGCCGAAAGGATGGCTATCTACTCGGTGGTAAACACGCTCACGGAACTTGATGGTATAGAGAAAGTGGATTTCCTGATAGAAGGCAAAAAAGAGAAAGTATATACCCACGCCATATTCGACGAGCCGTTTTCCAGGGATGAGTCGATCATAGCGAAATAGTTTGCTGCACGAGCCCCTGATACATCTGCATATCCCGTATAGCCCGGAATGCACCTGCTTCACATGGAGCAACCAGACTTGTCCGTAATAAAGCAGTTTTGTATGAAGAACATGCCTTGTCCGGGACAGACCTGAATATCTGAAGCAACGTGCCTTGTCCGGTATGGACTGGCATATGTGAAGAATCCTGCTTAGT
>JAKOPX010000328.1 GCA_029778665.1 Bacillota bacterium
GCAATGTTACGATAGCAGGCGACGTCACTATCAGGTATGACGAAAACGTGATACGCCGTAAACTCAAAAACAGCGCAAGGCTCAGGGAATTCTTCAGCAAAGGGCAAATGGGACAGAAACTGTTTGACATAGAGGAGTATTCGACCACCAGCGGCAAACGCGTCCAGGTGAAGCGGTACAGGATAGCCGCGTGGAAAGAGATACCAGTAAACCTGATGCCATAGGAGGTCTGGCGGCATCATGGCCGGAGTGGCATTTAGTGTGATCGTGCCTGATAATCAGCGTATGCAACAGATAATATGCATATCAGGCAAAATAATACAGGAAAGTGCAGGATAATACAGTGTTGTGGACTTTACAAGATGCTTTGAAAAGGCGATAATATAATATAGGGATAATTATGTAGAGTTGTTAGACATCAGAATTGGACATATATACTTTATTGGATAAACGGATCGGTCAAATGTTATTGGGAGGTATGCCTTATGAGAAAAAGATTCAACAAGGCGATTGCGACACTCACACTAATGATGATGATGATACTGACACTTGTGATGCCGGTGGGGGCATTTGCAGCGCCGCCTGCAGACAATCCGGATTACACTTTTACTGAATCAGAAGCAAATGACGGTTCTTTTACGGAGCAGTTCCAGGTACAGGTGCCTGATGACGACTCAGGCCAGGCTGAAATACTGGAGCGCGACAAAATACGTGTTCTTGAAATATACCCCAACTCCATTCACAACGAGTCTGAGAGAGTCAACGAAATGGATGTCATAAGCCGGCTGAGGAATGACTCCGACTTTGAAGTGACCACTATCTCTATCAACAGGCTGATCTCACTGAAGGATGATATAAACGGAAAATATGATGTAGTGTATTTCAATGGCGGTGAATACACCAGGAACTATGCATATGAGCATAGCTATGGCAGTGATATAACCTATCTGTGCGCTGAAAAGCTGATAGAGTACATAGAATCAGGGCAGCTGTGCATATTCCATACAGATGTATTCAGCAGAAACGGGACGATATATGACACAATATTAAAAGAGAAATTCAGAAGCTATGCCGATAATGCTGATTACAAAAATGTCATAGTAGTGAACAACGGAAATAAAAACAATGTGATCAGAAATCTGAAATCTTTGTACCAGGATATTGCACAGGGGATGAATCCAAGACCTGTACTTGAGATTATAGATGCCCCTGCAACATATAGTGCTGATAATACGGATCCTGTTTCCAACAGGCTTACCTTCAGCTTTAAGGTGTACGATCCCAATACGCCTATGGATGACACCCTCAAGGTAGCGCTATATCTCGACAGAAATAATGACAGTCTGTACGATGAAAAGGAAATAGTTTTCTACCAGGGCGCTGAGGGCGACAGATATACCATGGAAGTAAAGAATGGCAGAAGCGGCACCATTACATATGATATGCCGCAGGGGCTCACAGGCGTATATTTCTGGAAGCTTGTCGTCAAAGATGCTCAGAATGCCAAAACAGAATACGAAAGTGTTTTCAGACTCAAAGGAAATGAGATTACTGTAAGATTGCTGCAGATAAAGCCTGATTACAACAGGTCGGTAAATAGCGAAAGCGACGGCAAAGGTAATCTGAGCCTTAAGAAAAAGTTCGATCAGTGGGTCGACGGGCAGCAATACAGAAGAAGAGTCGGCGAATATGAAATCATAGTAGATGAAATCACTGTCCAGGAATTCAACAGGCGTGCCGCAAGAGACGAAATCAGGCTCAACGGTGTATATGATATGGTGGTTATCGGCTTCAATGACAACTATACAGAAGCAAAGGATATGAACCAGTGGGATTACAGCGGGGCGCTCGGGCCAAAAGCAGTGGAATTGCTGGAGGATTTTATCAACACGAAACAAAGCGTCATGTTTACCCATGACACGATTCACTTTACTTACAACAGGGACCTGACTGAAAAGTTTGGTGAAGCTGTCGGACAGGTATTCCAGACAGACATGGAAGGAAGATTCGCCGGCATCTGGACTGCTGGTCTTGCAGGTTCAGATTTGTCGGTATTCCAAAGTGACGTTAATCATGGAAACAGGGAGGAAGCAGAAAGAAATATAAAAACATACGACCCGCATAAACATTATCAGACGATAAACACCTGGCCGGATCTGGCTCAAACGGTAAAACCAGTGAACTCCAGTGCGGTTACGCTGTATCCGTTTATACTGGAAGGCGGAGAGTATCAGAATCCGAATGCAATGAGGGTTGCTTCGACCCACTATCAGTGGTACAAACTCAATCTGGAGGATCCTGAAGTCATACCCCTCTTCAACCTGTACAAGGAAGGCAAGGACAAGTTCAACGATGACGCGATGAACAACTATTACACCTACACAAAGGGGACTATCACATACTCAGGGACCGGTCATAAAACTGATGACAATGAAAAGTATCCTGAATTTGAAACGAAGCTCTTTGTGAATACGGCCATAAAAGCATATTCCATAGCAAACCATGCGCCGGAGGTAACGATTTTGGAACCGCAGGACAATGAAAAAGTGAGCAGAGCTGAGGAAACACTCACATTGCGGTTCAGAGCCTACGACTTTGACTTCAGTAATGACTATCTGTTTTACGAAGTATTCATCGATGCTGAAAACGGCGGCGGAGAAGATGATTTTGAGTCATTGACAGATGGCAATAAAATCAGAATGAGAAATGGCGAGCAGATAGTAATGGATATTACTGAAGACAAGCTGCCGGATATTGGCAAGTTCAGACTGAAGGTTTATGCTGAAGACGAATTTGGTGCATTTTCCTATGAAATCATTACCCTTGAGAGGGTCGACACCCCGATGATCACTCCGGGCATCGAGATATGCGATCTTGATGGCAATCCGATCAGCGGAGCCCTGGTCAACCAGGAGGTAAAGGCGC
>JAKOPX010000329.1 GCA_029778665.1 Bacillota bacterium
ATTCGGCCCCATCCCCGATGACTGTGGAGCGTCTCCCGAGGTATTGGCCGATGCTGCCTATACCTTATACCTTCAAAGGCGCAGGCAATAACAGAAAGAGCATGCATTATTTTACGAGAAGCATCGAAGCATACAGAGTAGGTCCGGGCTTGATGTGGAGGGTATGGTACAGGGAAGACGATTATCATGCGCCACATTCGTCCATCGACATCATCCTGCAATATCGTTTCAAGCTAAGCGATGCGGATAGGGCTGAAGGTCTGTCCCTCAGGATAACCAATGCCTTTTGATAGGCGACCTTCCTATACAAATATACGAAAAAATTTTTGCAGTTTGAAAGTTTGTCCTATTGTCAAAACAAGATGTTCGTGATATAAAAAATACATATGGTTTCGTGGAAACGATGATCCCTCGCATTGCTGATGGCGGGTGCAAGAGCGAAGGGTGAGTGAGTAGCGCGACAGACCCATGGAGTTGTGTGATTTACAGGCTTCATGGGCTTTTTTATGGATAGTTAAGATATGTTAACTAATTAGATAAAAGTAATAAAACAATAGCGTTAGTGCCATAGAAAACAAATTTTAACATTGTCCGGAATTTTTCAGCTCACGTGTGGGCTGTTTTTGTATGTTATGCTATAACAACATTTCAAAATCTGTTTAATATTCTGATAGTCCGGAGGCAGGTCTATGAATAACAGGGACAAGCAAGTCGAGAGGAAGCCTCTTTTAGGCCAGATACTGGTCGAGCAGGGTTACATCCTGCCCGAGCAGTTGGAGATGGCTTTAAAGGAACAGACTGCCACTAACCTGCGCATCGGCGAGATCCTTGTCAAAAACGGTTGGGTCACGGAAAAGGATTTGGCCGAGGCCATTTCAAAGCAGACGAAATATCCCTTCGTCTCCCTTTCCATGTTTCGCCCCATGCAGGAGGCCATTGAGACCATACCCGAGAGCATGGCCAGGAGGCTTGAGGTCGTTCCCCTTTCGATCGATGAAAATGCAAATAAGCTGACTGTAGCAATCTCCGATCCCTTCAACATCCTGGCCCTCGATGAGATCAGGATGATAACGGGCATGGACCTTGACATCATGATCGCTACCCTTTCCGACATCAAGCGCGCCATAGAGTCCTTTTACAGCGTAAAATCGAGCATAGACAGGGCTTTAATCGAGGTGGTAGAGGAAGAAAGCACCGAGTTTGACCTGTCGAGGGAAGAGGCCGTCTCCATCGACGACGCCCCCGTCGTCAAGCTCGTTAACACCATATTGGGACAGGCCGTGGAAAGCGGCGCCTCCGACGTCCACGTGGAGCCCTTCGAGAATGAGACGCGGGTGCGCTACAGGATAGACGGCGTCTTATTTGATATGCTTACCTTTCCGAAACACCTTCACCCCCCTGTGTCGTCTCGAATAAAGATAATGTCAGGCATGGACATCGCAGAGAAGCGCCACCCCCAGGACGGCAGGATACTTTTGCGCGTATCGGGTCGGCGCATCGATATAAGAGTATCAAGCCTTCCCGCCATTTACGGCGAAAAGCTTGTGTTGCGCTTGCTCGATC
>JAKOPX010000330.1 GCA_029778665.1 Bacillota bacterium
ATGTGCTTGACTTTCTGATCATATCGCTCGTCATATTCATATTCATCAGGCAGATAAACAGGTTCAGGAAAAAGCCGGAACCGGCGCCTGTGTCGACAAAGGAATGCCCGTACTGCCGTACGGCTATCCACAAGGAAGCAGTAAGGTGCCCGAATTGCACATCGGATCTGGGATGATGCATGAAGTTCCGATGAGAGAGGGAACCTGGCAGGAATCCTGAACGGGTCTTTGCAGACACATGGGTCCGGCATCTATCGTACCAGCCTGATGCCATTGTCGAAGGCTTCCATGAAAACAAGGTCTCCCGGCGAACTGATGACTTCAATGCCTCCGTTGAAGATGATTTTTTGGGCGATTATCCTTCCGTATATCGTGTGCAGGCCGTTGTTGAGAACGACAGTGCCGTTCGGCGCATATATGGTGCCGCGGATGACCGCTCCGGAGTTGTTGAAGTGGATGTTGCCGTTCTGCGAGTATATGCAAATGGAATCTGTACCCGGACCCTCGTATGCGACCGAGTTGTTGAAGTTGATGTTGTCCGTGGCGAATATGGTCCCGATGCCGGAGAATTTGCTGCTGTTGAAGTTGATGTGCCCGTTTACGTAGATGGCTTCGTTGACATGTAATTCGCCGTTGAAGCTCTGGCTGGTGTTGTAGTACGTGCCGTTCTGCCGGGCAAGCCTCTTTATTTCCTCGGAGAAATCTGGCATTTCAATGTAGCTGCTGAAGGGGCGCTGTTCCCCGATGTCCACGTGGGTGCTGTTGAGCGTGATCCTTCCGACGGTGTCGAGCACGCCTGTGATAACAAGCGAGTCGTGGTTTCCGTTATAGCGGAAACCGTTATTGGAATGGACGCTTCCTTCCACGTATGTATCCCTGCCGTTTGAGTTGAGGATGAGTTCCTGGTTCCTGTCGCCTGAGAATATGGCATATTCGAATGCGCCTCTGATGTATGTGCCCCCCTTCTGAGCTGTTGCCGAGGCCCTGACTTCAACGGAACCCATGCCGAGGACGCCGGCCAGCATGTAATCGAATGTCCGGGCCGCTTCCACGGTAACCTGCCTGTTATTGTGCGCGAAACTGATATCTATTGCAGCGTTACCGAAACCGTTACTGTCAAGGTATGTACGCACCGTTTCGGCTGCTTCGGATGTCGAGGGAAGATCCTGCGCTGCTGCAAGGGCAGCCGAATCGACGGCATTCTGGAGCCTGCTTTTCTGGATACTCATAATGCCTATATCCGTAACAAGCGCGCAGAATCCCAGGATCAGCGTCATCATCAGGGCTGTGGCCACAGCCGCTGTACCCTTCCGGCTTTTAAAGGAAATGTTCATGGAAACACCTCCCCCTGATTTTATTCTATAACCTCCGTGTAATAAAAAAAGGTACGGTGGTCACAACATTTATAGGGAAAAAGTACTATTTTTATTTGTGCTATAATGTAAGAGCCTCCGTGAGAGCTTTGAAAATCGCTGTGAGTTCCCCGGTTGGACCTGATGAAGACGCATGGATGGGGAGCAGATACGCATATGTGGAAAGGAGAAGAGTAAACGATGGTAGTAATCAAGAAGGTCGGAACGAAGGATGAAATGGAGCAGGTGTATGGTATCAGGCGGGAAGTGTTCATAGAAGAACAGGGAGTACCTGAAGACATAGAGATGGACGGCAGGGACGATGAAGCGGTCCACGTGCTCGCGGTTGTCGATGGAGAGCCCGCCGGCTGCGGAAGACTTCTGTTCGGTGACAGTGAAGCCAGGATCGGCAGGGTCGCGGTCAGGAAGAAAATGCGAAGGTGCGGTATAGGTGAAGGCATATGCAAACTGCTGATCGCACTTGCGAAGGATAAAGGCGCCGAAAGGATCGTGCTGGACGCGCAGCTGACAGCCGAGAAGTTCTACTCACGCCTTGGTTTCGAACGCGAAGGGGATGTTTTCATGGAGGCGGGTATTGAGCATGTGAGGATGACCATGAAGATCTGAATTGTCCCGAAGACCTGCAATATGGGGCCGGGTGCAGGGGTCAGTGTCACGGATCCTGGTACAGGGCGTTATGTCAACAGCTCGAATGTCAGGCTCCTTGACAGGAGACAAGGTGCGTGATTTGTGACGGAAGTCCGAATGCTTGGCTTTAGTTGATTTTTTGTTGCCCCCGTTGCGCAAATTTGCAGTTAAAGTCAGTATTTCCCGTAGTTTTATTGAAATATTTCAACATTCAGGCGACGTAAGGTACCTCATTAAGGATTATGGTAAATGAAAAATTTCACACAAGTGCCCTTTAGTTGAATTTTTGCGCATCAAGTTATTATTGCCTGTGTTATCAAGATTTTTCACATATTTTTTGTACATTTTCACTTCTAATTGATATTGACATTCATTATCAACATGATTACTATTTAATTAGTTAAATGATAATCGTTATCAATTCAGGGTGAAAATATGACACTGGATGAAGCAAAGCGCGGAGATCAGATCGAAATAGTCCATATAAAAGACGCACTTGTCCGTTCACAGGCCATCAGGCTCGGCATATCCGAGGGTTCCAGGATGCAGTGCGCCGAAATCGTGCCGCATGGTCCGATAATCCTGAAAAACAGGAAACAGGAAGTAGCCATTGGGCAGAAACTTGCGCACAAAATAAAAGTGGAAAGGGTAGGATAAGCCATGTCTTCCCAAAAAGCAGTCAATGCCGGAGGTCCTTCAGCAGAAGGCGCTCTGAAACTTGTTCTGGCAGGCAACCCGAACGTGGGAAAGTCTGTCTTTTTTAATGCCCTTACGGGCATGTATGTGGATGTGTCCAATTTCCCCGGGACTACCGTGGAAATAAGCAGGGGCAGGTACCGTGATTATGATGTCATAGACACTCCCGGGGTCTATGGAGTTTCATCATTCAACGATGAGGAAAAGGCAGCGCGGGATATAATACTCGAAGCCGATCTGGTCCTCAACGTGGTGGATGCGGTGCACCTGCACAGGGATCTTTTCCTCACCCAGCAACTGATCGACATGGGCAAGAGGGTCATCGTGGCGCTCAACCTGATGGATGAAGCTGAGAAGAACGGGATAAGCGTGGATGTGCCGAAGCTTTCGGAAATGCTTGGCGTTCCCGTGATACCAACGATGGCGGTGAAAAATGCCGGTATCTCCGAAGTGCTGG
>JAKOPX010000047.1 GCA_029778665.1 Bacillota bacterium
ATCTCGACATCACTGGTCCTGATATCCGAGTTTATTCTTTTGTAATGGTTGTATACTGCAACAGCAAGTGATTTCTTTGCTTTTTCCTGGCCAACGACATACTGGTCCAGTATCGCCTTTATCTCCTTCGGCTTCGGTATATCGCTGACTTCGGCATCCGCTCTTATTTCATCGAATTCTTCCTCGATGATCTCCGAGCACAATTCGATACATTCATCACAGATATATACTCCGGGGCCTGCGACCAACCTCTTGACCTGGTCCTGGGTTTTGCCGCAGAAGGAGCATTTTAGCTGCTTCTTCTCATCATATCTGGACATTACTCCACCCCATCTATTTCTTTCTGATCATCACATCATCCACTATCCCGTATGCTTTTGCTTCCTCGGCCGACATGAAGAAATCCCTCTCGGTATCCTGCTCGATCTTCTCAAGAGGCTGGCCGGTGTTTTCAGCCAGTATCCTGTTGAGCCTGCCCTTGAGTTTCAGGAGCCATTCCGTGCGTATCTTGATATCCGTCGCCTGGCCCTGTGTCCCTCCAAGAGGCTGGTGTATCATTATTTCGCTGTTGGGAAGCGCAAACCTCTTGCCCTTTGTGCCGGCTGCCAGCAGGAATGCTCCCATGCTCGCCGCCATGCCGACACATATGGTCTGGACATCGGCCTTTACGTGCTTCATCGTGTCATATATCGCAAATCCCGCCGTTATTGAACCACCAGGGCTGTTGATGTACAGCTGTATGTCCTTGTCAGGATCCACCGAGTCGAGATACAGCATCTGGGCTACAACCAGGCTTGCTGTCGCGTCGTTGATCTCATCGCTCAGTACGATGATCCTTTCCTTCAACAGCATTGAAAAAATATCGTACGCACGCTCTCCCCTGTTAGTCTGTTCAACAACAATCGGTACCAAACTCATAACGATCCTCCTGAGATATATTCGCTTAATATTTCATTGCCATGAAATATTTCAAGCTTCTATATTCTTTCCCACTAAAAATATAAAATAAACTATGCGATCAGACCAGTTTCGCATTTTCAAGCAGGAAATCAACAGTCTTTCTGGTAACCAACGTACTTCTGATATATTCTATATCATCCGGCCTTAAATGTTGCCTGAATTCTTCCTCGCTCTGCCTGTAATTTTCAGCCAGTCTCTTTATTTCGGCATCAGTTTCCTCATCCGTAGGAACAATAGCCTCTACCTTGCTGATCTTTTCGATGACCAGCTGTGTCTTGACTTCCTGCTCTGCCCTGCTCCTGAACTGATCCCTGAAGGTGTTGATGTCCATGCCCATTATCTCAAGATACTTTTCCAGGTCAAGACCCTGGTACATGAGCCTCATCCTGAAATCATACACCAGGTTGTCAATCTGCCTCTCGATCATGACCGGAGGAATATCAACAGTCGCATTCTCCACGACTTTTGCGATAACTTTGTCCTCGTTCTCATGCTGAGCCATATGCTCGGCACGTTCGAGGAGCTTCTTCCTCAGGTCAGCCTTGTATTCTTCAAGGGTGTCGAATTCGCTGACGTCTTTCGCAAACTCATCGTCCAGGTTCGGCAGTTCCCTGAACCTGATCTCTTTGACAGTTACTTTGAAAACTGCAGCCTTGCCGGCCAGATCCTTGTTGTGGTAATCTTCGGGGAATGTTACGTTGACTTCCTTCTCTTCGCCTTTCGATACACCGATCAGCTGATCCTCGAACCCGGGGATGAACGTGCCGGAGCCGAGAGCCAGATCATAGTCGGTGCCCTTGCCGCCTTCGAATGCTTCACCGTCGATGAACCCTTCAAAGTCTATGGTGACGATGTCACCGGAAGCAGCAGGCCTGTCCTCGACAGTTACAAGCCTTGAATTCCTTTCGCGGACCCTTTCCAGTTCCTTCTCGACATCTTCATCGGTGACTACCGCATTGGATTTCTCCACTTCGACACCTTTGTACTCTCCGAGTTCCACGTCGGGTTTGACAGTGACCTTAGCCGTAAATATCAGCGGCTGGCCTTTGCCTATCTGCTTTATGTCTATTTCCGGCCTGTCCACGGGATGGATGTCGTTGTCTTCTATAGCCTTCTCATATGCCTCGGGACACACTTCATTTATTGCGTCCTCGTACAGCACCGTTTCCCCGTAATACCTTTCGACCAGGCTCCTCGGTGCCTTTCCTCTCCTGAAGCCGGGTATGCTGAACTTCTTTGCATTTTTTATAAATGCCTTCTGCAATCCCTGTTCAAATTTCTCCGCTTCAACTTCTATTTCGAGTTGAACGACATTTTTACCAGCATTTTCAACCTTAACCTGCATGTGCTTTCATTCTCCCATCATTTCAAATTATCCTGATTCGACAAAACTTACGGGGGCAAGCATACCCCCTCGATTAACGCATACATTATAACAAAATATTATCATAAAGCCAATACAAAACAATTTTTTGTTGAATTATTGCCCGGAATCCCCAAA
>JAKOPX010000331.1 GCA_029778665.1 Bacillota bacterium
GGTTCAGATCGTCTTCTTCCTGCCGCTGAGCTTTATTCTGTATGAATAGCGGTCCCCCCTGGAAATCGATATAACGACCTCCACGGGACGGTCGGTTATGTCATATGTCACACGGGTCGCGTAAAGCAGCGGAGCACCCCTTTTTATGTTGAGCAACTGGGCCTCTGAAGCCTTTGCAGCCCTTGCCTCCACTGTCTCCTCAGCCCGGCTCAGGACAACGTTGTATTGTTTCTCGAGCGTCTCGTATAACGATTCACCTTTTATGCCTTTTTCCAATAAATCGGGAACTACGGCCGGAGACAGGTAGTTTGTCATCAGGCATGTCGGCTCACCGTCCGCATAGCGAAGCCTTACGATCTTGTATACATTGTCTCCTATCGGTATGTTCAGAAGCCTGGCTATATTTACGGGAGCAGGCTCCTCAAAATACTCTATTTTCTTTGTTTCCGGGCGCATACCCATTTCTTCCATTGTCTCGGCCCAGCTTGTTATCAGGTTGAGTTCCTGGCTGACTTTAGGTCTGCTCACAAAAGTCCCTCTGCCCTGCCTGGTATACAGATGCCCTTCCTGGACCAGTTCCTGGATCGCACGTCTTATCGTTATGCGGCTCACCTTGTACTGCTCCTGCAGTTCAGCTTCCGACGGTATAAGATCACCTACCTTGAATTGCTCCTTTATTTTTTCCAGCAGGTTCTCCTTCACCTGGTAATACAGAGGAATAGGGCGAGATTTATCCAGCAAGCTCTTCACCCCTTATATCTTTCGATAATTTTTGTACCAATTATATAACATTTTGACATACAAGTATAGTGGACATAAGCAAATCAGAAGTCCAGGGCAGACAGCCTGTCGGAAATCTCAGAAAGCCTGTCCGATGCGAAGCTGAATACCTCAAGGAGTTTCTCGTATTTGCTGTTGTTGACCGGATCCGGCCTTACAGTCTCCACAGTTTTGTGTATCTCATCGATCCCGGAAAAGTCCTTCCATATACCGCAGCCTACTGCTGCCACGGCGGCAGCGCCAAGGGCGGCGGCATCCTGGTCTATGTTAGTCTTTACGATATCCATGTTATAGGCATCAGCGAATATTCTCCTGTACAGCTGACTCTTGCTCCCTCCTCCGACCAGCAGCATCTCGTTTTGGAGCCTGCAGTGCTTTTTCAGCACGTCCAGCCTCAGCCTGAGGTTCATGGCGATCCCCTCCATGCATGCCCGAATGAGATCGGCCCGGTCATGCTTCAGGTCAAGTCCCATGTAAGCTCCTCTCAGGTTGGCGCTGGCATCCTGTGATGTGCCTCCTGCCAGGCTTGGATTGAACAGCAGCCTGTTTGCTCCCACCGGAGATTTTTCAGCCAGCTCATCCATCAGCACGTAAACGCTTTTTCCGGTACTTTCCTCCTGGATTTTCAGATCGATGCACAAATTGTCCCTGAGCCACCTGAACGAAGTCCCTGCGGAGAAAATACTGACAGCGGAAGTGTACATGCCCGGTATGACATGAGCGAATACGTAGGGCCTGGCTTTCAGGTCAAGCACGGGTTCTGCTGAAGATACCGCGATCCATGCAGATGAGCCAAGTGATGTGTATACCCTGCCCTCTTCCAGGTTTTTGGCGCCCAGTGCCATGCATGAGTTGTCAACTCCGCCGCAGACTACCTTTACATTGGTCCCGAGTCCAGTTTCTTCTGCAGCCTCCGGCGTTACGGTCCCCAGGATTTCAGCGGAAGAAACTATATCCGGCAGCTTGTCGGCCGATATGCCGCTTGCGGTAATATACCCTTCATGGTACGCGTTTCTTTTCAGATCATATACGCCTGAACCCGAAGCATACGAATGGTCTGTCTTAATGACGCCGGTCAGCCGGAGATTGATGTAATCCTTCGTCCCTATTATCTTGAAGGCATCCCTGTATATATCAGGTTCGTTGTCCATGTACCACATTATTTTGAAAACTGTATACAATGCGGAGGGGAATCCGTTACCGGTAGTCAGGTACCATTCATTCTCATCGACTTTTTCAAAGAATCTGCGTGCCTGTTCCTGGGCCCTGGCATCCGACCATATCGGGATCGTGTTCCTGAGAAGGCGCCCGTTTTTATCCACAGGAACAGCTCCAAGGCTGTGTCCCGAGATAGCAAGACACTCTATGCTTTCCCGGTCCGTCCCTGTCTTTTCGAGCAGTTTCCTCGTACTCAGCACAACAGCGTTCCACCAGTCCTCCGGGCGCTGCTCGTGCCATCCGGTGTACGGATACACGGTGCCGTAAGGAACGAACACCGAAGCAAGACAATTGCCGGCAAAATCATAGAGTGAGGCTTTATTGCCGCCCGTGCCAAGATCATAGGAAATTATTCTGTTCCCCATAGTGCCACCTCTCATCCATATTCTGATCCGTTGCCGGGTTCATGAGCATGGTCCGGCAATATAATCAGGCTGCCTGTTCCAGCCATGCGATCCGTTTGTGCGTCCCAGCCGCCGTCACCTCGCACTGACCGGCTTGTCCTGCCGCCTGAACCCAGCCTGACCGTTCCGGTCCGCCTATATTGCAACCTCGCCGCCTCTGGCAATGCACTCGTTCAGTATAGCTGTTCCACTGCGCATATTCACGCCGAACCTGGTGACTCCGAGTTTGTACATCTCCAGCAGCGTATCAAGGGTCCTTATACCGCCTGATGCCTTGATCTTTATCCTGTCACCGACTATGGATTTTATCAGCCTTACATCTTCTATCGTCGTTCCCCTGGCCATCCAGCCCGTGCCCGTCTTAACAAACGCAGCGCCTGCCCTTATGCTTATCTCGCACGCTTTCTCGATTTCTTCCCTGCCAAGGCACATCACTTCAATGATGACCTTTACCGGCAGTCCGTCGGCTGCTTCGACCACTGCCTTTACATCATCCTCGACTTCCGCATATCTTCCGGAAAGCAGCTTTCCCACATTGATCACCATATCAAGTTCATCACAGCCTGCGTCCCTCAGCTCGACAGCCTGGAACACCTTGACACTCGTTGAATCAGCCCCGGAGGGGAAGCTCACATTTCCGATAACCTTGATATCGGGCCTGTCCGAAAGCAGTTCCTTTATTTCCGGGATAAAACACTGCATTACGGAAACATGCCCGCAGTTATAACGCCTGGCATTCTCCGCCAGTGCCTTTATATCATTTTCATCGCTGTCCGTCCTGACACAGCTCAGGTCAAACATCCGGGCAATATCTTTCACTGTAAGTACCATGTTTCTTCCACCCTTCCATTTTACACGGCAAATCATATTTTCTGCCGGTCTGAAAAACATATTTTTGTCTAAAGTGTTATAACGTTATAACATGTTGTTATAATGATAGCAAAAGTCATTAAGTGCGTCAACCGCGTTCTTCATCCATTATACTATAAGGGCCGGCTAAAAAATACCGACTTCATAAAATAACTACTTGTTATAACATCATGTTATTACTCAATAGATAACTGACGGGTTTACATATTATTGAAACGGCCATTACACATTGTAAATCTGCCTGAGCAATGATAAACTAGAAAAGAATCTTGCAATAAAAGCCAACACTCTACGATGTACAGGAGGTTACAGCTGATGGCAGGTTACAAAAGGCGGTTTGGCGACAGGCATGACGGCAGGCGGCTCAGATCACTGGATCCATTTTTCAAGATAATACCTTACATTATGAGAAGCAGGATGGATTCACAGATCTTTTTCGAAGAAAAAATAGATATAACCCATGCGGAGGCATATCTCAGGAAAAGGAACAAGAACTCCGAAACACGGCTGAGCATGCTTCACATCTTTATTGCGGCAGCTGTCAGGACACTTGCTTTAAGGCCTGCTCTCAACAGGTTCGTTGCCGGGCAGAAGCTTTTTGCACGCAATGAGATCCTCATATCCCTGGCAGTAAAGAAGGAAATGACTTTTGACAGTCCCGAAACGACCATCAAATTCAAATTCGAACCGACTGATACCCTTGAAGACGTGGTAAAGAAGACGGACGAGCAAATAAAGGAAAACAAAGAAACAAGCGCTGACAATGCTACCGACAAAACCGCACGGATCATCACATACTGTCCCGGTTTCATCATAAAATTCATAGTGTTCCTGGCAAGGCTGCTGGACTATTTCGGGCTGTTGCCTAAATTTTTGTGCGACGTAAGTCCTTTCCATACAAGCGTGTTCATAACCGACGTCGGTTCGCTGGGCATTTCTCCTGTATATCATCATCTTTATGACTTCGGGACGACATCCGTATTCGTTTCATTTGGTACGAAAAGGACCGAAAAGGTCATAGATTCGGACAACAACATCATTAACAGAAGGTTTATGACAATGAGGATAGTGTGCGATGAAAGGATCGTCGACGGCCACTATTTTGCGTCAGCAGTGAAACTGTACAAGACCCTTATCGAGGACCCGGAAAGACTGGAAGTCCCTCCGGCAAAAGTCATACGCGATGTAGACTGATCAACCGCAGCATGCCTTTCATGCTGCCTGTTTTTAATGCTGCAGCCGTATGGGGGCTGCAGCATTTCATTTATGCATAAGCCATCTGCCTTGCCGTCATCATGCGCAGATCTGCCTTGTCATCCCCTGCCGTTCCAGCAATAGGTGCAGACCTTGCACGCCGGAAGGCCTATGGCATCTATCATGTCTTCAAGTTTCTGGAACCTGAGACTTGTAAATTCGAGTTTCTTCCTGATGCACTCAACCATATCGTGGTATTTTTCGCTTTCAGGATCGCAGTATTCATCAAGACTCGATGGCTCCCGTCCTTCGATCTCGTTTATGGTGCGGCGCGTGATCAGGTCCATTTCAGACCTCGACCTGGAGAAGTTGAGATACCTGCATACAAACATCAGCGGCGGGCACGCGGGCCTGACATGCACTTCCCTGGCGTCGAAATAGTGAAGGAGCGCTACGGTCTGCCCAAGCTGTGTGCCGCGTACTATGGAGTCGTCACAGATAAGAAGCCGCTTCCCCCTGATAAGTTCCGGAATCGGAATAAGCTTCATTTTTGCGACAAGGCTCCGGACACTCTGCTCCTGGGGTATGAAACTCCTCGACCACGTCGGTGTGTACTTCACGAGAGGTCTGGAATACGGAATGCCGGATTCATTGGAATAACCCAGGGCATGAGCTATACCTGAATCAGGGACACCTGCGACGGCGTCGACCTCCCTGATGTCGCCCCTGGCAAGCGCCTGGCCGCATTTATACCTCATTATCTCAACGTTCCTGCCTTCATACGTGGACGCAGGGTAGCCATAATATACCCACAGGAACGCGCATATTTTCATTTCATCCCTGGGCGGCACCAGCGGTACGATCCCTTCAGGCGTCAGCAGGACGATCTCACCGGGTCCGAGCTCATATTCAAGGCTGTACCCGAGGTTTGGAAGCGCGCTGGATTCCAGCGAAACGCAATATGAATCTTCCTTTTTCCCCACCAGCAGAGGCGTCCTGCCCATCCGGTCCCTTGCTGCATAAATCCCTTCATGGGTGAGGACAAGCATCGTGCATGAACCGTCTATTGCTTCCTGCGCTCCAAAAATCCCGTCCTTTATTGTCTCCTCCTGGTCGATGAGAGCTGCGACCAGTTCCGTAGGATTTATCTCTCCCCTGCTCATTTCGAGGAAATGTATGTAGTTGCGTTCAAACGCCTTTTTGACCAGTTCGTTAATATTGTTGATGCGTCCGACGGTAGTCAGCGCGTAATGTCCATGATGGGAACACACAGTAAGAGGCTGCGCCTCCGCATCGCTGATGCACCCGATACCCATATTCCCGGACATTTCAGCCAGGTCGCTCTCGAATTTCGCCCTGAACTGGATATTCTCGATATTATGTATGTACCCGGAAAACATGTTTCCCGAAAATACTGCCATCCCGCCCCTGCTCGCACCCAGGTGCGAATGGTAGTCAGTCCCGAAATACAGGTCCATGACGCAGTCTTTTTTTGAAACAACACCGAAAACTCCGCCCATTACATCCTCATCCTGTCTGCCTTAATTGATTTGGGTTTATGTTGAATGCAACATACTATCATTGTATTTGTAAATCGGAAAGTGTCAAGTAAAAAAGAAACAGGGACGCTTTTGCGTTCCCTGTACATGAGTTTTTCAGATGCCGTTCTGCTGTTATGATGCTTAGCTGCTTTGCTTTCTTCTGATCACCTGTCCGCTGATTATAGTTCTGCTGCTGTTTTCCAACTGTTTTATTGCGGTACAGGCACCTGTTTAGCTGTTGGTTTCTCTCATTCCTCCTTTGTCAGGCTGTTGTGATCCCTTCTGCGGTGTCCATCTCCGGAATGCTCCTGCATTATTCCGACTGCTGGTCATTTATCAGGTAAAGGACCTTGACCGCATTTCCTGCGACATGTTTGTTGCCATATACAGCCGTTACGCTTATATAATACTCCGTCGCATAGGTGAGTTTTCTGAAATCACCGTTGTGGTACTGTTTGGCAGGGTCGATGACGACCGATGTGGTATCCTTGTCATAAGCCATGTCATAGTAGCCGTTTGCGGGATATGCAGGTTTATCGTTTTTCTCCGAAATGACGACACGGTATTCCGTCAGCAGCGGCGATTCCAGCTTGTTCCACTTCACCACAAGTTTGCCGTCTTCATAAGCCGCGCTTACCTTCGGCGCCGGGAACAGCTCCGGGCTGTCCTCACCGACATACGTGCACCTTATGGTGTTGCCTGCCACCATCCTGTCGCTGTATACGGCCGTCACGCTGAAGTAGTACTGCTCTCCGTTGATGAAGTACCCCTCGAAATCGCCGTTATTATATTTCGTGGAGTTGTCGATCACCGCATAGGTCCTGTTGACATCGGTGATCCTGTACAGGTAACCATTCTCAGGGTATGAAACACTGTTATCATATTTTGAAGCTGAAACTATATACCCGACCAGCCTGGAAGAATCGATTTTATTCCATCTCAGCACCAGCTTCCCGTTCTCCACGGAAGAGCTCACGACTGGCGCTGCATACAGTTCAGGGTTCTCGGTTCCGTTGTAGACGAAGCTGATCGTGTTCCCCGGAACGTTCCTGTCGGAATATACAGCAGTCACACTGATGTGATATTTCTGCCCCCTGGTGAGGTAGTTGCCGAAATCACCACCGTTATATTTATCAGTGTTGTCTATTACGGCATATGTCCTGTTCCTGTCGGTGATGGCATAGAGGTAACCGTTGTCAGGGTACTGCGGAGTATTGTCATTTTTGGAGATAACTACCCTGTATTCCCTGAAATTGTTCGAGTCTATACGGTTCCATCTGAGGACATGTTTTCCGTTCTCCACGGACATGCTGGCAACCGGCGCCACATACTGTTCGGGATTCTCAGGCCCGTCGTATACGAACCTGATCACATTTCCCGGCACATTTCTGTCGGAGTAGACAGCCGTTACGCTTATATAATAGGTCTGTCCCCTGGTAAGGTAATTGCCGAAGTCGCCGCCGTTGTATTTTGTCGAGTTGTCTATGACGGCATATGTCCTGTTCCTGTCGGTGATGGTACAGAGGTAACCGTTATCAGGGTACTGTGGCGTATCATCATATTGGGAGATAACGACCCTGTATTCCCTGAATTTGTTCGAGTCTATACGGTTCCACCTGATCACGGGCTTGCCGTTTTCTGTTTTGAGCTCTATGATCGGCCTTTCATACGTATATCCGGTGTTCGGGTCGTAGGTAACCTTTTCTTCATCGTACGTTACTTTCTCTTCCTTCTGCTCAAATGCCCTCTTCAGAAGTACTGCCGCCTCTGCGCGGGTCAGGTTGCCCTGCGGAGAGAACACGAGCCTGCCGTTTTCCGGTTTACCCACGATGAGGCCGTATTTGACCGACAGCGCGACGTGTTTCCTGAGATTCGGCGAAATCTGGTTCTTGTCCGCGAACTGGTCCAGTATGCCAAGGTCGACCGGTTCATTCTGGTAACCCAGCGCGTTGACAAGCGCAACCGCCATATCCTCTCTCACTGCCGGCAGCGACGGCTTGAAATAGTCCCCGCTGGAAGTCCTGAAACCTGTGAGGTAAGGCTTGGCACTTTCAACATACGGATACTCCCATGAGTTCTTCTTCACATCGAGGAACGAAGGAGTTTCCGGGCTGTACTTCTTCAGGTTGAGAGTGTTGACCATCATCTTGGCGAACTGGGTCCTGGTAACCATGCCGTTCGGCTCGAATCGGTCGCCGCCGACACCGTCGATGATGTTCCTTTCAAGCATCCACATGATGGCATCATATGCCCAGTGGCCAGGTTTTACGTCTTTGAAGCTTTTGGGCTTCGGGTCATTCGGCTTGGCAAAAACCGCGGCCGAGAGCGAAAAAAGCAGTGCCAGACACAGAACAGCAGAAATCAGTTTTTTGATACGGTTTCTCATGCTATTTCTCCCTCCATTGGTTTTGTAAT
Source organism: Bacillota bacterium (assembly GCA_029778665.1). Classification (GTDB taxonomy): domain Bacteria; phylum Bacillota; class Clostridia; order Acetivibrionales; family DTU013; genus DTU013. The sequence goes on from JAKOPX010000331.1 coordinate 8,423, forward strand.
ACACTTTCACCTGCTTTTGTTATATAGATTCGCCGGCAGGGAGAAATACTCCGGGGTGATTTTGAATCGTAATATAATTGTAATATCCCGTAACATAAATGTAATATCCCGGGATCAATAAATAAGGTATGCCGGATCGATATGCAGATGCCCACTGCATATCGATCTTTCAGTGCCAGCTTAAGTCTGCCGTACTCAGCGGCAACGTCAGGATGCATCGCCAGGTAATCCCTGAAATATAGCTCGTCCCAGTCACCGGGATGCCTGACATGGATGTGCACGTACTGCCCGTGTCTTTTGTCCCCATCGCCAGCCGTGTTCCAGCATCACCTGGCGCACGACCTCCACTGCTTTTTCATCCATGCCGGGGATCGACGATATATCGCGCTCGCTCCTGTGCGTAAGCTCATCAAGGTAAGTGCAGCCGTCCCTTCCATCGCCTTCCTGGCGTCGGCTTCGAGGCGGTCCATCAATACGCTTATTGGAACCGGGACATATCTCTCCTTCGGAGGAAAATCCCTGTCAAATTCCAGCACATCATTTTCATCAAGGCTTTCAAAGACCGGGTCTATGAAAAAACGTCCCTGTATCCCGTCCAGCGCTCCTTCATACAGCGGCAGTGCCATGAAGGCATCGAAACTGCTCCCGTCAGCGGTGGTTATGCCAAACTCCGAAGCGCGCCTGAAGCCGATGCGCGGATAATAGTCCGGATGGCCGAA
>JAKOPX010000048.1 GCA_029778665.1 Bacillota bacterium
AATACTGCGCTTAATCACAACTGCGTGCATGATGGGGAAAAGGCCGGTACGTGAGAAATAGTCCTTCTCCACCTCGGCATAGTTTGGCCAAAGACGCGCCACGCGCGGAGACCGGTTCAAGAAAGACACCGGCATAAGCGGTGCAAGCAGTGCATCCAGCTCACCTTCAACTAACATATCGTTGAGGCTGCGATCCCTCACGTGGTACCTCTCCATCCCTTCGGGAAGATTAAGGGTCATGCGCGGTTCTCCTCCGGGCTTATTAAGCCCTCCGGTATACCAAATCGCATCTTCGTTGCCTATCCCATAATCATCAGCGAGGATACCGCGCAACCAGATTATTGCCGTAAGGCTAAAATCCGGCAACCCAATACGTTTGCCCTTAAGGTCTTCAGCCTTCTCGATCCCTGCTTCTGTATTTACATACACACAGGAATGCCGGAATGCACGCGATGGAAACACCGGGATGCCGACGAAGCGATCCATCCCCTTACCTAATTCTGTAAGATAGGCACCTAATGAGTACTCCGATGCATCGAACTCTGCATAGCGAGCTTGACGCCAGAAAAGCTGGAAAGGCTCGTAAGCTAAGTAATTAAGCTCGATCCCTTCCGGACGAACCTCTCCGTTTTGCAGCGCCCGTGTTCGATCGTAAAGCCCACACGCCAACGTCAGTTTCAGTTTACCCATTAGGCAAAACCCCTTTCCAGTCCATTTCAGTAATCATGCACATCAACCAAGCGCAGGTTCATTCCTTGGTTTGTGGTTACGCCGACCCGTTTTTACGCGGAAGCTCCGCCTGCCGCTGCTCGTTCCTGTTCTTTCCTGCGTTGTGCTGCCTCATGACGGAAACCCCAGACCAATGCGAGCACGCCTAGGATTATCAGCACCAGTGATATCGGCCTTGTGAAGAAGACCGCGTACGATCCGCCGGAAAGCATCAAGCCTCGCCGGAGATTGCTTTCCAGAATGGGGCCTAACATAATCGTCATGGCAGTTGCAATAACAGGGAACCCTCCTCTTTCAAGCAGGAAGCCTAGAATACCGAAAATGAATGCGATCCAGAAGTAGTAGATATGTCCGGATCCCATAGCCGGCCCGCTGATTGATAGAACCAGGATGATCGGAACCAAGTACTTCAGGTCAGCGAGAGCAAGTTTGGCAAAGTACTTGGAAGCAATAAGCCCGAATGCGAACATGAACAAGTTAGCCACTATCATGCTACCGAAGATAATGTAGACGAGCTGGAGCTCATCCCGGAATAGTGTAGGCCCGGGAACCAGCCCGTGAACAGTCATCGCGCCAAGGAGTATCATGGTATTTACGTCTCCGGGGATTCCTAGGGTAAGCATTGGCACCAGCGCCCCACCGGTAACTGCATTGTTAGAGGTTTCACTCGCCCAAACCCCATCCTCATGGCCTTGGCCGAAACGTTCGGGGTTTTTTGCCCGACTCTTCGCCTCACCGTACGCGAAGAACGACGCCATAGTTGCTCCTGTGCCGGGTAGAATCCCGATGAATGTACCGATAGCTGCAGAGCGCAATACAAGGAACCACTTTCGCGGTAATTGTCTAACCGCCTCTAACCAGTCGGCACTCATTCTCTGTACAGTTCCGGTCAATTGTCCCTGACCTGCTAGACGGAATGCTTCAGCTGTACAGAATAACCCAATAGTGGCAGGAACCTCAGGAATTCCAATGAGGATTTCAGTAATACCAAAGGTAAACCTCGGTGCAGGTGCAACAGGGTCCAACCCAATAGTAGATATGAGAAGGCCCAGCCCTGCAGCCATGAT
>JAKOPX010000332.1 GCA_029778665.1 Bacillota bacterium
CCGACCGGTGCGTTCCCGGGTGCGAGGACGACGTGGATGAAGGTCGGCCCCCGGTCCCTATCCTCCCAGGGCGGGTGGCGGCCCGCTTCCGCCGTGTGACAACTGACTCAAACTCGTAGGAGAGTTGAGTCCGGATCCAGCGCTCAGCCTCAGTGGGGTGCCCATCGCACCTGACAACGCTCATGCAGCCGCCCGGTATTTTTCAGGCCGAATACTCCAAGATGCCGGACCTTGATAAAACCTGCTTCCCTACCGGTTTTCCAGTGCCTCAAGCCGCCCCTCAACCCTGTTGAGAGTTGCCTGAAGTGAAAGCAGCAGGTCAGTATTTTCGGGAGGGTTGAGTCGAGTCTCCCGTAATACCTCCAGGTAACGTTTTTCTCTCCCGTCAGCCCACAGTTTAAGGTCGCTCACGAGACTTTCAACGAACATCAGGGCGATAATAACTCCCCAGACCTGCCATAAGTCAGCAACAAAAGCAATAATAGTTAATCCAATCGCTGCCAGAATATAAAGGACGTTTTTGCTCTTTCTTTTTATAGTTATCAGATCCTTGTATCTCAATAAATGATGGTGAAAAAGTTCGGTATTGACGCCGATCAGTTTGACTCAGCGTTTCGGTAACTGTTTATTAGTGATTCGTGTAGATTCAGGCCTAACGGCGATCCACACCAGGGAGGTACCAAGAGTAACTCCTACCCAGTACACCAGGGGAGCAAAAAGGGCTTTCTCCCCTGGAGCATAGAACCGAATGGGATATATCAGGAACAGTATGATGGCAATGAGGGCAAGTGCAATGGTCGCTCGTTTTGAGGGTCCTGCTATTCTACTGGACGCCAAATTAACTCTATTGTGACCCTCTTCAACCCGGTTTCTGTTGGATCTGCGTATCAACTCGCTGTAGAACAGCACCAGCATCGTACCTGCAAGCAGCCCTGCAACGTAGATAATGGTTGCAAGGTTGGCATCCATGCCTGCCTCCAGTACGTAGAAGTAGACGGGTGCGATAGGAGCTGCAGCAATAAGGATAAGAATGCATATTGTTACTTTGACGGTTCGTTCGGTGAACATGCTTCTCCCTTAAAAAGTGTGGTGATTAGAGAGTGAACACCACATCACTCGCTCCCAAGCGAACAACTATCGGTTGCGGCCCCGGCATCGCGATGTAAACAGGAATAAGACCGATTGTCAGGTAGCTGAAGAATACATCGAGACTGTTGTCCGGGTTTGAATAGAAGTACACACAGACCAAGAACAGACTGATCAGGGCGAAGGCAAGTACGTAACAAACCGCCCCGCTAAGGTTGAGTGCGACGGCAAGAAGCCCTCCTACAGCTCCGGATGCGGCCACACCTTCAGCAAGAATCCAACCCATATCGATAGGGCCAAAATGAATATGGACACCTTGATCGTCACTCCAGTAGTACGAATCTTTAATGAGTGAGTCTGTGCTTACGGTCCCATCAGGATATATTTCGAAGATTTCCACCTGCCAGGCATCTTTCTGATCGACATTAGCCTTTTTTTCCCGAATCAGATATTTTTCCTTCGATTTCGCATCGTCAGAGTAGACGATATGCTCGCGTTCATTATCAGAAACTCTGATCTGCTCAATCTGGCCAATCGAAGGTGTCTTCTCGATACTCTGTGCAGCCACCGCCGGCACCATCGCGACGCTCACCAGCAACGCTGCCAAGAGCACTGAAAGCGCCCGCAGTCCAATCTTACCGTTCATGTGTTTTTCCTCCAAGTTTTTTCCCCGGAAGCGGGAGGAGCATACCTTCAAGTGCAGGAAATGCATACACTTCCGTTGCCTCCGGGCATGCGGGGGCTCCATCATCCGGCCGTCAACCGTGGATGGGGGGACCCCCGCACATTGCGGCATACCGATTTTGGTATCCACGCATGAGAAGTCAACGCTCTTCTATAAACCTTTTCTGTGACAATCCTCTACACATCAGCCCTGGCAAGTTGGATCAAACTGAAAAAACGCCACACGGGGCCGGGAATCAACACCGCGCAGATTGGTCCGGGGGCAAACCCGGGCCGGTAGTACCGCCGCACGACCCGCCCGGTTCACGGCCATGTCGTCAGGATCACGTAGTATGCTCCTTCATACTCAAGG
>JAKOPX010000333.1 GCA_029778665.1 Bacillota bacterium
AGGAACATGGACCTGGGCGGCACGACGGCTTCAGCCATCATGGACGGTGACATGCCTGCCGTCCCGCAGTCCGGCGACGAGATCCTCCGCGAACACGGTACGCTTACCGATATCGGTGCTGTTGACGGGGCTGGAGAAGATCCCGGCGTGCTCGATGAATTGTACGGCAATGGACTAAGACTGTACTTCACAGTCCTGGATGAGAACGGGTCCGGGTCGCTGGTGCTGCCGGACGGATACGGTTTCGATAAACTCGCGGCATGGCTCGCCGAACGCCAGGACGCTTACCTGGTGATCCCTGTCAGCGGTGATGACATCAATGTCCTGAAAACCCTGAAAATGCTGTATCCGGATATATGCGGCCGTGTATTCCCCATGATAGGTGACCTGGGCGACCATGTAAAAGTGGAATACCAGGGATTCAGAAGGATAATGCTGGACCTGGGAGCATTGTCCGGCATCGATGCCGGGAACCTGTCCGCGTTCCTTGACAGAAACAGGATCGCAGGAGCTTATCTGCCCGAAGGCCGGTCTTTGGACGGGCAGTTGCTTGAAGTACTTGAGTCCAGGAATATTACTGTGCTAAAATAGGTAACCGGACGTGGTGCCCGGTATGGTATCCTGCCCGGATGCCGTACCGGGCACCGGATCTGAAGAAAGAAGGTTGGACTTATATGAAACTTGGTATAGTAGGCCTGCCCAACGTAGGCAAAAGTACACTTTTCAATGCGATAACGAAGGCCGGGGCGGAAATGGCCAATTATCCTTTCTGCACCATAGAACCGAACGTAGGCATCGTTCCGGTACCTGATGAAAGGCTGCACAGGCTTGCAGAAATGTACGGCCCTGAAAAAGTCACGCCGGCAACAGTCGATTTCGTCGACATCGCGGGCCTTGTCAGGGGAGCGAGTAAGGGAGAAGGTCTTGGCAATAAATTCCTTTCTCACATCCGTGAAGTCGATGCAATCGTACATGTGGTACGCTGTTTCGACGACAGCAATATCGTCCATGTGGACGGCTCGGTATCACCTTCGAGGGACGTTGAGACGATAAACCTCGAGCTTATTTTTGCTGACCTTGAAGTAATGGAAAGGCGTATCGACAAGGCAAAAAAGATGCTGAAGGGCGACAGGAAATACCAGGCGGAAGTCGACCTGTACGAAAGGATAAAAGGATCCCTGGAGTCCGGGATCCCGGCAAGGGCAATGGCATTCTCCGAAGAAGAAAAGCATCTTGTGGACCAGCTTTTCCTCCTTACATCCAAGCCTGTACTGTATGCAGCCAACATTTCAGAAAATGACCTGCATAACGATAAAAATCCGTACGTGGAAGAACTCAGGAAGATCGCCGAAAGAGAAGG
>JAKOPX010000049.1 GCA_029778665.1 Bacillota bacterium
GATCGACCCCGGATGCTTCGCCCGTGTGCTGGCGAGGCTTGAAGAACAGGCGGCACACGCCTGCGAATGGCGCGACGTGGTAAATTCATACTTCTACAGGAAAAGCGGTATCCCGGATGAGAAAAACCGCCCGATCTATTAGTATCAGGAAATCTGCCAGGAAATCCGCCTGTGTTGTCTGTGTTATTGCCCATGGATGAATATGCGTGGTTTCTGAACCAGTTCCGGAATCATAGGCATTCCTGGTTCCGGAACCTGTTCGTCAGCCTTTTACAGCACCTATGGTAAGGCTCTTGATTATCTTGTCGTTCAGGAAAAAGTAAGTTATAAGGCTCGGAAGAACCATTATCACAACAGCGGCAAGCTGTATCGTCCAACTTGTCGAATACTGCCCCTTGAACCTGGTCAGGCTGACGGGCAGCGTCATCTTGTTGTCATCGGACATGAAGATCAACGCGAACATCAGCTCATTCCATGCGTTGACGAAATTGAATATGGAGATGGTCGCAATCGAAGACTTCGACAGCGGGAATATGATCCTCCAGAATACGCCCTTCATGCTGCAGCCGTCGATTACTGCCGCTTCCTCTATCTCTTTCGGGAAAGTTGCCATAAAACCGCCGAGTATGAAGATAGAGGTTGGCAGAGCGAAGGCAATATAGGGCAGTATGAGCGAAATATAGCTGTTCAGCAGCTTTATCCTGTTGAACACCATGAACAGCGGGATCAGCGTGGAATGGATCGGTATCATGATCCCAATGAGGAAAACGCCCATGGGGATTGATCTGTGCACGCAGTGATTTGAGTTCGGCTTTCTGCTTGAGATACTGTTCCTGGTATACTTCCTGTATCAGTTTCTGGACCTGCAGTACCATCTTGTTGAAGTGCTCGCTAAGCACGCCGACCTCGTCATTCGAATACGGCTCGATTGAAACGTCGAAATTGCCTTTCCCTACCTTGCTCATCATTTCCGAAAGGTTCCTCAGGGGCCTCGATATGCTGTCGGCTATCCTGACCGACAGGAGCAGCGACATGACGCAGCAGGCCCCACAGATACCCAGTATCCAGTACCTCAGCAGTATTATGTCTCCTTCATACTGCTCGGTGGGTATTATCGCTATCATCCTCCACTTCCCGTTGTTTATGCTCCTCGAAGCGATATAATTGGAAGTCCCGCCGATCTCAGCCGTTGTGAAACTGTTGTATATGCTGTCTTTCGTCAGCCCGGCTGCAACGTCGCCGATGAACATGTCCAGTTTGCTCTTGTCCTTGTGGGATATTATCCTCCCCTCAAGGTCGGTGATGAGTATGTCGCCGCTTTTGAACAGGTCAGTCCTCCTGTAGATGTCGTGGATCGAGCTTTCCCTTATCTGTATTATCTCGTACCCGATAAGTTCCTGGTTGATGATGCTGTTGATGGCCCTGCCCACTCTTATGGTCTGGGACGACGGATTTGTCCCGAACCATACAGCGCTGCCCTTGTTAGCTTCCAGGATCCGCTTTTCCCATTCGCTGATTTCTATCGTAACCGATCCGGGATTGACATAATAGACGGTACCTGACAGCGATGCAACCTGTGCGGCGGCAATATCGAAATACAGCGGAACGAATCCTTTAAGCTGGCTGTCTATCGCTCTTTCGACACGGATCTTCTCATATTCGTCCTTTATCCCCATGTTCGCCTTTTTCAACGCGTCCTGGATGGTCATATTGGATACTATCTGGAATGAGATCCTCTCTATTTCCCTTAGCTTGACGTCGACATTTCGCCTGTCTCCATGAGGATGTCGCTGGTGTACTGCTCGGTTTTCTGCTTGAGGAGCCGCTGTGAAGTGTAATATGAAAAAATGCCTATCGTTATGGCAGGCAGGATTATCAGCGCCAGGAATGATATGATGAGCTTATTGCGTATGGGCACGTCTCTGAACCGTATCATGGCGATCCGCCCCTTACATGCCGGACTGTCTGGGTTGTATCACATTTTCCCTGTATTCCGACGGGGTCATCCCGAAATATTTCCTGAAGACCTGGCTGAAATAGCCGGCATCCTTTATTCCTACCATTTCGGCGACCTCATATGTTTTCAGGTCAGGTTCTCCCAACAGTTCGCAGGCCTTCTGCAGCCTTATGCGGGTGAGTTCTCAAGGAAATTCTCCCCTGTTTCCTTTTTTATGAGCCTGCTCAGGTAAATGTGGTTCATGTAGACATGCTGTGCGACACTGAGCAGTGTTATATCCTTCATATAGTTTTTTGATATGTAATCGAGCACCTGCCTGATGACGGCATTCCTGACAGGATACGGAGAACAGTCCGTATCGGCGTCGGTTTCGGTTTCGCCGCCGCAACGGCCGTCATCCTGCGCAGCGTCAAGCTTCCTGACCATCACCGCGTTGCGGACGATATCC
>JAKOPX010000334.1 GCA_029778665.1 Bacillota bacterium
AAAACCGGAGAGCCTTTAAGCATCGACACATGCCGGGAAGGCTATGAAAGGGCTATAAAAGAGATAACAAAAAGCACATACCTGCTGGAAAACGACCTGCTCAGGAACATGGACCTGGGCGGCACGACAGCTTCAGCTATCCTGGACGGAAATATCCCTGTCGTCCCACAGTCCGGCGATGAGATCCTCAGGGATCACGATACCGTGACCGATATCGGCGCTATTGCAGGGATCGGCGAAGATCCCGGCATGCTCGATGCATTGTACGGCAAAGGGCTCAAACTGTATTTCACCGCACTGGAGGCAACCGGATCCGGGTCGCTGGAGCTGCCGGGCGGATACGGTTTTGAAAAACTCGCGGCATGGTTCGCTGAGCACCAGGACGCTTACCTGGTGATCCCCATAAGCGGCGACAACATCAATGTCCTCAAAGCCCTGAAAACAAGGCATCCGGATATATGCGGCCGTGTATTCCCCATTATAGGTGACCTTGGCGACCATGTAAAAGTGGAATACCAGGGATTCAGAAGGATATTGCTGGACCTTGGATCTTTGTCCGGCATCGATGCTGAGAGCCTGTCTGCGTTCCTTGACAGGAACAGGATATCAGGTGCCTGGGTGCCTGAAGGACGGTCTCCGGACGCACAGTTGCTTGAAGTACTTGAGTCCAGGAATATTGCTGTGCTAAAATAAGTAACCGGACGTGATGCCTGGCACTGTATCCGGAAATACATCAGTCATCATCGTGTTGGATGATATGTGCCGGGTGCTGTACCAGGCACCGGATTCGAAGAAAGAAGGTTGAACTGAAATGAAGCTTGGCATAGTAGGCCTGCCAAACGTAGGCAAAAGCACTCTTTTTAACGCTATAACGAAGGCCGGGGCGGAAATGGCCAATTATCCTTTCTGCACCATCGAACCAAACGTTGGCATCGTTCCGGTACCTGACGAAAGGCTGGACAGGCTTGCCGAAATGTATAACCCTGAAAAAATAACGCCGGCAACGGTTGAATTCGTTGATATCGCAGGCCTTGTCAGAGGAGCGAGCAAAGGGGAAGGCCTTGGCAATAAATTCCTGTCACACATCCGTGAAGTGGATGCTATCGTACATGTGGTACGCTGTTTCGAAGACAGCAACATTGTCCATGTGGACGGCTCAGTATCACCGTCGAGGGATGTCGAGACTATTAACCTCGAACTC
>JAKOPX010000335.1 GCA_029778665.1 Bacillota bacterium
AAACTTCAGGCCTGATAAACATTTCGACCCGAAAGCTACCTGTCTTGTTGTCAGTAAAGCCGGGTAAATGCTAATGCATTTTACATCCGGCTTTTATACACGCGTTGTCATTCGGTTGCCAGAAGAGCCCTTCTCTTGTTCAGGATCTTCCGGATGCTGTCCTCAGACAAATGATATTTTTCCATGAGTTCCTGTATCGTTTCTCCTTCTTCGTACCTTTTGCAGATTTCCCTGTTTCTGTCCCATATCATCGCCCTGGTCCCGTTCAGCGTGCCCCATCCGGCCCTGCTGTTCTCTTTTCTCGGCACATAGATCAGTTCGCCCTGCACATAATGCTGCAGTTGTTCCAGCAAATGCTTTGGCAGTACATTTTTCCCGTTGATATATTTCATTTCGTCAATCCTCCTGATCATACTCATTATGCCTGTTCAATAAGACTTGATGAAATGATATACGTGTGATCACTGAGGTGACGATTCTAACCGATTGACTGGTTTACCGATAATATTTGCATGGTTTACTGCATTGTTTCCTGTGCTCAAACGGGCATAAAAAAAGCACGATAACCAATACCATGCCAATCGTCTACTGAGGTATAAGGTTATACACCGGGTGTTCGCTGAAAGAATGTATCGAAAACCGGCCACTCCTGCATCAGTCCGTACATTCCCAGCCATATTCAATTAGATATCGTTCACCTCATAAGCAGCCATAATAATCTTCACCTGTAACACACCCCTTTCCATGCGAAATTTTCTGCCCTTCAATTATATGCCATATTGCTATTGTCCGTCAATAAAAGCGGCGGCCGAAAGAATGTATATAAAAATTCTTTCCGATTCCTGCACGTGGCTGCCGGAACATACAAATGCCCTGAACCATATGCGGAGACCTCAGGCTGATGCCGATTGAGGCATGCAGGATGCCTGTCTAGTGTTTTCCATGGCTTTCTGGCGTTTGCCGGTATTCGCTAGTTCCTGCTAGTTATTTGCTGCTTTCTGCCCGGTTTCTGCCAACGCCACTGCTGTCTGTGTTTGCCAATCTTTGCTGAATACCTGTACAGTCTTTTCCTGATAACTTGCCACTTATCTCATTATCATTCTCATTGACCGAAGTTTATTAAATTTGTTTCAGTATTTGCGGCAGCTCGGTAAAATCGGTGAACCTGTCCGATGCTTCAGGATGGCGCCCATTTTTATCGTAATAGACCGCCTTCATTCCCAGATCGACCGGAGTAACATAATCGTTGACATAATCATCACCAATGAACACAATCCTGCCGGCAGGCGCGCCAGAAATTCTTACTGCCTCAAAATATATATCAGGATGAGGTTTCCTTATTCCTGATGCCACAGAAGTCACCACAAAACTGAAGTATTTCCTGATGCCCAGCATTTCAAGCAATTCTTCTATGCCGCCCATCACCCTGAAGTTCGATACTACTCCCATGCGGCAGGTACCGTGCAGGTTTTCCAGGGTGCTGACCACTTCATCCTTGACATAGCATTCTGCTTTGTATTTGCTCCAGTAGTTACTGTAAAGCATGTCAGCAGCTTTTTCCATCCCGCGCCGGCTCAGATCGGGAGCGCTTAGCTGCAGCATTCTGAAGAACTGTCCCCTCAGTTCAGATTCAGCATAAAGCGGCAGGGAATCTTCAAGCTTGTGCCTTGCTGCAGCATAGAAACTGTAAAAGGAGTCAAAACCGTCCCACAGGAATTCCACTCCTGAACCTTTATAAGCCCACATGGCATAATCTTTCGCATCAGGCAGATTATGAAGGTCAATCAGTGTTTCCATGCAGTCAAAAAAGATGTAATCAATATTCATCTTGCAGAAACCTCTTTTTGGCCTTGTCGTCAGTCTACAGGTGGATTATAATTTATTCCGTCAGTATGCGCAACGCTCATTGCGCCAAACAGCGGCAGAGGTATCTTTTATGCGCCGCTTTTATCGGAGGAATTATATGAGTGATTCAGAAGGCCGCAAGGACATAACCAACTGGGACGAATTGTTTGACATGACAAA
>JAKOPX010000336.1 GCA_029778665.1 Bacillota bacterium
AACAGCTTACGATCTGCTGATAGAGAAATTATCGTTGCAGGCAGGCCTGCAAAGGATACCGCTGAACGGCGCATTCGAACTGACATCAAGATGCAACTTCAACTGCAGGATGTGCTATGTACACGATAAAAGCGAGGACAAAAGCCTTATCAGGAGAGAACTGACAGCAGACCAGTGGATCGGAATTGCTGAAGATGCCCGGGAAGCCGGGATGCTCAACTTGGTGCTGACCGGCGGTGAAATATTCCTCCGCAGCGATTTCAAAGATATTTACGAAAGATTATCCCGTATGGGATTCAAAATCACACTCTACACAAACGGTTCCTTGATAGACGAAACAAAAGCGAAATGGCTCGGAAGGATACCCCCCACTTCAATGGAGATCACCCTGTACGGAGCATCGGCAGATACTTATGAAAAGATGTGCGGCAATGCCGCAGGTTATGAACGCACGATAAAAGCGGTCGATATGCTTATGGCCGAGGGCATAAACCTCGAGCTCAAAATGACGGTGACATACGACAACATGGGCGACATGGAGCAGCTTGCCGAATTCGCATACAAACGCGGTCTCCCTCTCAGCATAGTAGACTACCTGTTCCCGCAGATGGCGTGCGAATCTCCGGATCACTGCCGACTGAGCCCCCGGGATCTGGTGGATTTCATGAAGAAGTATTTTTCAGCCACCGACAGGCTCAGGGAAGCTTATTCGACCGGTGAACTGCCAAAGCAGACACTTGAGCGTGCTGCCAGGATCGTTCAGGACATTGAAAAGCTTGATCGGGACAAGGAAAGTAAGAAAAGAAAAAGCGCATTCACCTGCAAAGCCGGAACCAGCAGTTTCTGGGTCAACTGGGAAGGAATCATGGTTCCATGCGGAATGATGAAAGAGCCGGCAATAAATCTTCTGCAGACAAGCTTCAATGAAGCGTGGGACAGATTGTGTGAAGGGATATACGACATACCGGCCTGCAGTGAATGTGAACAATGCAGCATGAAAATGTTCTGCGATGTGTGTCCTGCCAAGCTGAAGACAGAAACAGGCCATTATGACAGGCCCGCGCCATACCTTTGCGAACTGGCGCGCCTTAGCAGGAATGAATTCGATCGTGTGAAAGCGCCATAGCGGACATAAAAGTCAAAATGTATGTGAGGAGGTAAAAAATGAAACCCTACACCAAGCCCACAATAGAGTTTATCGAACTCAGGCCCGAGGAGCGGTTGGCCTGCAATACCGGCAATTCATCTCCAGGATGCTGCAACGGCAACTACAATCCTTACAAGGGGTATTACTATCTTCTCGTATGCTGGAAAGCAGTACCTATCTGGATCTTATGTAACTGCCTCAAGAAAAACGGTATGATATTCTGCTGATGTCATTGCCCCCGTTGCCGGAGGAACAACAGATAAATGCTGCATTACGAGATAGCAGGATTGAAAATACGCATCAAAGGCAGACAAAAGAGCAGATTCAAAAGGTTAAAACCTTTTGAATCTGTCTTTCCCGATGAACCGGACCTTGAAATAGAGTTTCAGGCGTCCGGCAGTTTTTGTGCGCGCAAATACCCTGTGAAGAAAAACATCCAGGACGGCATCAGAATCGATACCGAATATGGTGATGGCAAAACCATTTTATATATTTTTATGGAGGACACCGACAGACCAGCATATATCATCGAAGCCGACAGCAACTGGTCCCATGTCGATTTATACCACCTCCAATCTGACAGGCTGGTCTATGACGTGTTCTGCGATTATTTGGGCAATCTTATCCTCAGCAACAGGCTCTTGTTTTCGGATGGCATCATATTGCATGCCTCGTCTGTTTCATGGTCAGGGAAAGGCATCGCATTCACGGCTCCGTCCGGTACAGGGAAGTCCACACATACCGCCATGTGGGTAAAATGCCATAAAGCTTCGATGATCAATGATGACTGCCCTGCAATACGTTACATAAATGGCAGCGCAGTCATATACGGCACACCATGGAACGGTTCCTGCAGGAAGATCAGCAACACAAGCGCGCCTTTGTCTGCCGTTGTTGTTCTCGAACGTGCAGACGAAAATTCCATACGAAGCCTTACTTATGAAGAAGCAGTGCCAATGCTGCTCCCGCGATTGTTCCTGCCGTATCATAATCCGGTAATGCTGGATAAAGCTCTCGAAAATATCGACAGAATATTCAGGCCGATCCCAATTTACCTGCTGGAGTGCAGACCAGACCGGGAAGCCACAGAGTTGGTGCGGCAATGCATAATTTGAAATTCATAAAATCGAAAGAGCTCTTCCCCCAGATCAAGGAACTGCTTGACAGCGGGCATAAAGTACGCATCACTGT
>JAKOPX010000337.1 GCA_029778665.1 Bacillota bacterium
ACGATAAACGGTCCCTTCTCAACTGCCAGCGGGACTCTTGTCGGTACCGGATGGCCGAATTCACCGGTGTTTGCACCGTCCAGCAGTGCCATGCACCTGAGGTTGACATGTCCGAATTCCATAAGCAGATCCAGCCATTCCTCCACTGAGTGCTCCCCGCCGACAGCTCTCATTCCCTTGTAGAACCAGGCCATGACTTCCCTGTCTTCCCTGCCGAGTGCTAAAGCATGGTATGCGTATGCGGCCATTCCCCTGATACCCAGCAGAAGTGTGGAACGCAGCGATACGATATCCTCGTCGCCGGTCCAGAGCCTGTCCGCAGGGAAATCCTCCGCGCCGCCGAGCCTTGCCTTTTCTTCCCTGACCCGCCTTGTCACATCATCGACGCGCTCTTTGTCAAAGTTAACATTTGTTATAGTGGTGAACAGCCCCTCCAGCATAAGCTCATCCGTATAACTGGCAGGAGCGGTTTTCTCTGCAGCTCGTGCGAGACCGATCAATGCGCCGGTCAGTTCATCCTGGCCGTTGGCCACTTCCGCAGTTTTGCCGCAGACGCCTGCTCTTGTGCATCCCTTTCCTCCTGCGGTCTGTTCGCACTGAAAACAAAACATACTGCTCATTCGATATTCCCCTTTCGTTGAGTTACCTGTTTTTTCTGTCCGGAGGCCAAAACACTGGGCCGCCGCATATATCAACTTACCCTGCCCCGGGTGCGCTGCAGGCCGGAACCGGTTATTTGGCTGCAGCCACGATGCTTTTATGTCCCCGGATGTTCATAACTTCCCGGGATAGTCATAATGCCAGGGGATGTTTTTGCGTCCCTGGACTTCCGGAGGTTGCGGACCTGTCGGCCGTACATTTCCCGGCGGACTGTCCGGTCACGGCCGCTGCGCCGGTAAGCCTGCGTTCCCGGCCGGACCGTGCCATCGTATGTATATGCATGATGACCGCCGGCCAGTTTGCCTTGACGCGTTCATTGTAGTATAATCCGTGTATCAAATCCGTAACTATAGTTACAAAAAGCAAATAACAGGTGGGGAATATGGAGCCAAAGCATATAGAAATGATACAGAGCACAGCAAAGGACTGCATGCTCTTCAGGGACATGAGCGTCGAGGAACTGTCGGCACTTCTGACATGCCTTGATTTCAGGGTCCGCAGTTTCGGCAGGAATGATATCATCAACATGGCGGGCGATCCTTTCGAAGGCATAGGTGTAGTGGTCGACGGACAGGTGGCTGTGGTCAAGGAGAATGTAGCCGGAGAGAGATTGGTTTTCGACATTCTCGGCAGGGGAGAATTGTTTGGCGAAATGGCCGCGTTCACCGGGGTGCGCAAATGGCCGGCGACTATCATAGCAAACTCGGACTGCACTGTGATGTATGTGCCGGCCGATAAGCTGGTGGGGCAATGCTCGAATTCCTGCATCGCCCATACGAGGCTGATCATGAACATGCTCGGGATACTGTCCCGAAAAGCGCTGACGCTCAACCGCCAGCTGGAATACCTGTCGATAAAGAGCATCAGGGGCAGAATAGCAAGCTTTCTGCTGGAGCAATATAAGAAACACGGGAAAACGACTTTCATGCTGACGATGAACAGGAATGAACTGGCGGATTTCCTCAATGTGGCAAGGCCGTCCCTGTCGCGTGAGATGTGCAGGATGCGGGATGAGGGGATGATCGATTTCCACAGGTCGTCAGTCCGGATCAGGGACGTGGAAGCGCTGAGGGCAGCCGCACAGGGGCTGAACTGATCCGGCAGTAGACTGTCCGGCAGATTGGAGTATACCAAAATGAGTTTAAAACCCTGAAATATTGGTATTTATAAAAAACAGAATGTAATCCTGAAAACATGCTGTATGGCCAGCAAGGAAAGGGCTAGGAGAGTGGATATGAGAGCAAAAACACCGCGTGAATCCATGGTGGAAATGACTGAACTGGTGCTGCCCAACGATACCAACCTGCTCGGCAACCTGCTGGGCGGAAGGCTGATGCACCTTATTGACATAGCAGGCGCAATGGCTGCCCAGAGACACTGCAACCGCGCTGTTGTGACGGCCTGCATAGACAGTGTCGATTTCAGGCATCCCGTGAAGCAGGGCAGGGCCGTGATCCTAAGGGCAAAAGTTACCTGGGTGGGACGAACTTCTATGGAAGTTCGCGTAGATGTATTTTCCGAGGATTTCCTGACGGGAAACCGGGAATTCAACAGCAATGCATACCTGACATTCGTTGCAGTCGATTCCGAAGGCAAACCCGTGGAAGTGTGCGGCCTGTGCCCCGAAACAGAAGATGAAAAGAAGGAATACGAAGCTGCCATTAAGAGACGTGAAGAAAGACTCAGGAGGCGGAATGCGATGCAGAGCGTTATGATGCGATGCGACGCAGAGCAATAGAATGCATTGCATCACACTGCGGTGCAACGAGCCTGGCGGCCGTTCTTGTGACGGCCGCTACAGATCATTCTCCTCATCGTCATAGAAAGAGAGTTCCATCAGTTCGTTATACAGTCTTTCGATTTCGTCATATTCCTCGTACTGCTGGTTCTCGACGTCATCGAGGAATTCCTCGACCTGCTCGATATCGGCAAACTCAAAGTCCTCATCGATGTTCTGCGCCAGTTCGTTGATCCTTTCGAAAATCTCGTGCCTTTCTGTCATATGTGACCTCCGTTCCCAAATGATTTCTTAGTAATTTCGGTTAAATATTATGAGTAATGATGCGTTATTTATTCGCACTCGTTGCAGCAGCACTTATGCATTTTTCAGAGGCCCTGCATCCAGGAAACAGGCATTCCTCCGTCAAATGCAGGCGACAAAACCGTGTTTCTGTGGTAAAATATAAATGGAACCAGATCTCCACAATTAGAAAATAAAGGCTTAAACTTTACTATTGACTTTATGTTGCTTTATCTGCTACAATAGTAAAGCGCGGCCGGGCAATACGGGTCCGCTGAAGCCAAAAGCAAGGCGGATCAGCGATTGCAGGTCGCAGATGAGTCGCAGGTCTGCATACGCGGCAGGCCGGCAGAGACATGGCGGCGTAGCTCAGTTGGCTAGAGCATGCGGTTCATACCCGCAGTGTCGTTGGTTCAATTCCGACCGCCGCTACCAGAGATCATGTACGTGCTGTGACATGTGCATGACCAGCGCGGCCCATTGGTCAAGCGGTTAAGACACCGCCCTTTCACGGCGGTAACAGGGGTTCGAGTCCCCTATGGGTCACCACTGAAGCAGGAGGACGTAAGATTATTCTTCGGCCTCCTGCTTCAACATAATTTCAACATCACCGGAAAGCGAAACGAGCCTCACAAAGTGAGGCTTTTTTAGTTCTGGTGCCCGGCGTGTAAGTAAGTCAGCCATTATGGATCCAGGCACATTGTGCAATATCTTGCTGACTTACGTGCCAGGCACCTTTATTTTTGATATACTAAATATGGTAATTCGCTGAAAGGTGGTAGTTCTGTGAAAAAGCGGTTTGAACCCGGCAAAACTGCGCTGCTGCTGATAGTGATCAACTTTGTACAGGCTGCGCTGATTGGTGCGGTTTTGCTGTACATCATAGAAACGAACAAAGGCACAGAACTGATTACAGACCCATGGAGCATGATCCTTCTTTCTATTATTGCCGCTTCAGTGGCAATTGACAGCATAATCGTTTTCAAGGGCCGGTCCGGCCTGGTCCGAACCGGGATCGAGTTCAGACTGCTGGAAGATACGCTGGCGAAAGTGGAGAAACTGAATACCACACTTCGTGCCCAGAGGCATGATTTCATGAACCACCTCCAGGTGGTCCACTCGCTGATAGAGATGGACGAATACAAGGCTGCGGCTGAATATATTGAGAAGGTATATGACGACATCCAGCGCGTAAGCAGGGTGATGAAAACTTCCGTCGCCGCTGTCAATGCGCTTCTCCAGGCAAAGCTGATGGCGTGTGAAAAGCAGGACATCTCCATGGAACTCGATGTCAGGACCCAGCTGAAGGACCTGGCGCTCCCGTCATGGGAGTTCTGCAGGGTCCTTGGGAACCTCATCGACAATGCCATATATGCGGTCCTTGAATCAGACGATGAAAAATATATCAGGATCGAACTGTATGAGGATCTGAGATACCACTATTTCAGGGTACTGAACAGCGGGAAGCCCATACCGGCCGAGCTGGCCGGCAGGATATTCGAAGCCGGTTTCACGACGAAAGGGGACAAAGGAGAAGGGATGGGACTTGCCATAGCCAAAAGGATCGTCGGAGAATACGGAGGCAGTATCGGGGTTTCAATGGAAGGAGACCTGACCGTTTTTGCCGGGCAGATCCCCAGGCAGCATGCCGGTATCGAACATTGACCCGATCCTGTGATGATTCCGGACCGGACATGCAGGCATGCCCCGTTTGCCTGAGAGAATCTCCGCGGCCATCCTGGTGCCGGTCCCATCCTGTACCGGCGGGTGCAGGGTGGCATTGATCCGCGCATGTGACATTTCAGCAGTCCTTATGTATTTTTCAGAGGTTTCGTATCCAATCCACGACAAATATACAGTAGAGTATTATTGCGAATCAGAAAATCAGAAAGGACAGGAGGTGCCGATATGGATTTTGCCGCAATTTTCACCGACTACAGCTGGATACCGCTGTTATGTATTGCTGCCGGGTTGATCCTTATCATAATTGAGATGTTCCATCCAGGCTTTGGCGTGCCGGGTGTCATGGGGATAGTCCTTCTTACGGCCGGAATCATACTGTATGCAAAAACTGTACTCCAGGCTCTCATTTTGATAGCCGTCGTACTGGCGGTGCTGGGAGCCGCTCTTGCGCTGGTGCTCCAGTCGGCGTCGAAAGGCCGCCTGGCAAAGCATATCGTGCTGGACAGCACAGTCGATGATGACGTCAGGTTCTCCGCAACCGATGACCTCAGTTACCTGGTGGGAAGCGAAGGAAGGACGCTGTCGGTGCTGAGGCCGTCAGGGATAGCAGATTTCAACGGCGTCAGGCTGGATGTGGTATCAGAAGGAGAATACATCCCGAAGGGTACTCTTGTGTTCATCGATAAGATCGAAGGTAACAGGATAGTCGTAAAGCGTAAACAGGTACCTGACAGACATGAAGCATGATCCGGCGTAATGACGGAAAAGCCCTGCAGATGCGACGGAAGCAAAATACCGGTGCAGCGGCTGCAAAGCGGATCGCTGTGTTGTGCTTTTGACCGGAATACGGTATTGTGGACAGCGGTATTGCCAATACTTTAGACAAATCCCGGATTGGCTGCGTATAAAGGGTGAGATGCCTGCAAATTTATACTGAAAGGAGAGGTCGTTATGGAACTCTTGTTACCAATTGCAATCGTGTTTATAGTCGTCATTTTCCTGATGCTCTTTTTCAACTTTATCCCGATAGGGCTCTGGATATCAGCGTTTGCAGCAGGTGTGCGCGTCGGCATATTCACGCTTGTCGGGATGAGGCTCAGGAGAGTAACCCCGAACAAGATCATACTGCCGCTGATAAAAGCGAGAAAGGCCGGGCTTGATATCAGTGTCAACCAGCTCGAGGCACACTACCTGGCAGGAGGGAACGTGGATAAGGTCGTGAATGCGCTGATTGCTGCCAACAGGGCGAATATGGATCTTCCGTTTGCCAGGGCTGCCGCCATCGACCTTGCAGGCAGGGATGTACTGGAAGCCGTTAAAATGAGCGTCAATCCCAAGGTTATCGAAACGCCCAACATATCGGCAATGGCCAAGGATGGCATAGAACTGCTCGTCAAGGCGCGCGTCACGGTCAGGGCGAACCTCGAAAGGCTTATAGGAGGAGCAGGCGAGGCAACTATCATAGCCAGGGTAGGCGAGGGTATCGTAACCACTGTCGGCAGTTCCGAATCGCACAAAGACGTGCTCGAAAATCCTGACCTGATATCCCGTACAGTACTCGAAAAAGGTCTTGATTCCGGCACGGCATTCGAAATACTGTCCATCGATATAGCCGATGTTGATGTTGGCAGGAATATTGGCGCCCAGCTGCAGATGTCCCAGGCAGAAGCCGACAGGAATATCGCCCAGGCCAAGGCGGAGGAAAGGCGCGCGATGGCTGTTGCAAGGGAGCAGGAAATGAAGGCGCTGGTGCAGGAAATGAGGGCAAGGGTCGTGGAAGCCGAGGCAGAAGTGCCCAAAGCCATGGCCAATGCGCTCAACAGCGGGAAACTTGGCGTTATGGATTATTACAACCTGCAGAACCTTATATCTGACACACGTATGAGGGAATCGATCTCGAAGATCAACAAAAATGATGCGGACAATAAAGAAGGGAATTAAGCCGGACGAAAAGCATCTACAGGAAGGGTATCGCTATGAAAAAAGGATGGAATAACCCGTTTTATATCGATCCGGCCGCAAAATCCGGTCTTTCACCTGACCCAGGTATCCTGAGGGCGCTGGCTGCGGACCAGAGAAACAGACGCGGTATTGGCGGGGCGAGTGGCTATGCGCATGGCGTGACATTTGGAAGGTCACAGCCGGTCCGGCCTGACGCTCGTGCCATGGGACAGGGCGCTGCCGGGACCCGGGGCGTGGCGGGCGGCCCTGCAGTTAAGGCAGCAGGGGCACCGGAAGCTCTTTCTGACGCAGCAAGGGTGATGCGAGGTACAGGAACTGCAGGATCCACCGGGTCTGCCGGTCCTGTCCGGACGGGTTCCCTGTCAGCGGGAAAACCAGGATATGAAGCCGGTGCAGCTGGCAACCATGCGAAGACAGGTTCAGGGACGGCAAACAAGACAGCCAGCAAAAATCCGGGAGGTAATCCGGGCCGCGCTCAGACCAGCGCTGCCTCCCGGTATGCGGACGGCCTCGGACTGCTCTTTTCAGAAGACGATCTGCTCAGGGGATTCATCATGGCCGAGGTGCTTGGCAGGCCCAAGTGCCTGAGAAGAGGCGGTGGCTTGTTTTGAGCATAAAAGTTCTGATAGCTGATGATGACGAGGGTATGAGGCTCGTTCTGAAAAAAGCCGTGGAGAGATCCGGCGGTTTCGTTATCGCAGGCGAAGCGGAGGACGGCGGCGCCGCTCTCCGCCTTTTTGAATCAGAGCGGCCGGGCGTCGTGTTTCTCGATGTTGAGATGCCGGTCATGTCGGGCATCGAGTGCGCCAAGAGGATCGCTGACATAGATCCCAGGACCGTCATCATTTTTGCAACAGCCCATGAATCATATATGCCTGAAGCTTTCGAGGTATATGCCTTCGATTATCTTATCAAACCATTCAGATTGCAGCGCCTTGAACAGACGTTGGAAAGGATAAAAAGCATCGGCAGGTTCAGGCATGGAGCATATGAGAACAGGGAGCAAGGCAGCCGGGACGGGGAGCAAAACAGACCGGACAAAACAGCCGCGCCGGCCGGTGCGCCAAAAAAACCGAATTTCCACAAAAAACTGATTATCCGGAACAAAGAAGGCATAAGCATTGTCGATACGAAGGAAATCATCCTGATACAACGGGAAGACAAGTCTACGGCGGTCTATACGGCACAGGACAGGTACATCACATCCGAGAGCCTGGGTGATATAGAGCAGAGGCTTGAGGGCAGTGAGTTCATGAGGTGCCACAAGTCATATATAATAAACATCAACTATATTGACAGGATCTATCCGTATGGACGCTGGACATATATCGTAAAGCTTAAGGGGACCGACAAGGATGCGCTGATGACCCGCGAAAGCTTTGAGAAGCTTGAGGAGATACTGGAGTAGCACCATCTCATTTGTTCATTGATTTTAGAAAGTTTGCAGCGTTGTCATTTTTGCTGCAGAATTCCTGAGTACCGCTCACGGTACCGGGCAGCGCGCCAGGTTCTCCTGGTTATTTACGTGGGTTTTTATCCGGGACCGTTTTATATATCTCCGGCTTGAATATCACGACTGCCAGCGGAGGCACACAAATATCGATGGAATATGGCCGTCCGTCGTGACCCTCCGGGTTTGCCCGGACGCCGCCGAAATTTCCGACATTGCTGCCGCCGTACATTTCTGAGTCGCTGTTCAGTATTTCCCTGTAGTATGTGTCATAAGGGACGCCGATCCTGTAACCGCTGCGGACGACAGGCGTGAAATTGCACACGAACACCAGCGTATCCTCAGGTTTTGAGCCTTTGCGGAGGAAGGACACTGTGCTGTTGTCCCGGTCATTGCAGTTGATCCATTCGAACCCGTCATAGCTGAAGTCGATCTCGTGCATCGCCTTTTCCGTCCTGTAAAGCATGTTCAGGTCGCGCACGTAGTCCCTGAGCCTGCGGTGCATATCGTAATCAAGCAGGTGCCAGTCAAGGCTCTGGTTGAAATTCCACTCTATAAACTGTCCGAACTCATTGCCCATGAACATCAGCTTCTTACCAGGGTGGCCGAACATGTAACCGTAAGTCACCCTGAGCCCGGCGAACTTCTGCCAGTAGTCGCCGGGCATCTTGCCTATCATCGAGCGTTTGCCGTGCACCACCTCGTCATGGGACAGCACCAGTATGAAATTTTCGCTCATCGCATACATTATCGAGAATGTCAGCAGTTCATGGTGATACTTCCTGTAGACCGGGTCCATGCTCACATACCTGAGGTAATCGTTCATCCAGCCCATGTTCCATTTGTATGAGAACCCGAGGCCGCCTGTATAGGGAGGTTTCGTTATCATCGGCCACGTGGTGGATTCCTCGGCTATCATCATTATCCCCGGGAAATGGCTGAATACCGCTGAATTGAGCTGCTTCAGGAACCCGATGGCTCCGAGGTTTTCCTTTCCGCCGTATTCGTTGGGTATCCATTCGCCCTCTTTCCTTCCGTAGTCCAGGTAAAGCATGGAGGCCACGGCATCGACCCTGATGCCGTCGACATGGTACTTGTCGAACCAGAATACCGCGTTGGAGACGAGGAAACTCCTGACCTCGTTGCGGGAATAGTTGAATATGTAAGTGCCCCAGTCGGGGTGTTCGCCCCGGCGCGGGTCCAGGTGCTCGTACAGCGCAGTGCCGTCGAACCTTGCAAGCCCGTGGGCGTCTTTAGGGAAATGGGCAGGCACCCAGTCGATGATCACGCCGATCCCGTTCAGGTGGCACTGGTCCACGAAATACATGAAATCCTCGGGCCGCCCATAGCGGCTGGTGACTGAATAGTAGCCGGTGACCTGGTATCCCCATGAATCATCGAGGGGATGCTCTGAAACAGGCAGCAGTTCTATATGGGTGTAGCCCATATCCTTAACATATTGCACCAGCTTGCCCGCAAATTCCCTGTACGTCATGAAGCGGTTGCCTTCGGCACGTGCCCATGAACCGAGATGCACTTCATATATGGATACCGGTTTGTCGAACGTGTTGCCGGCATCCCTGTTTTTGATCCATTCATCATCATGCCACTCGTATGTGCCCAGTTCGCATAC
Source organism: Bacillota bacterium (assembly GCA_029778665.1). Lineage (GTDB taxonomy): Bacteria > Bacillota > Clostridia > Acetivibrionales > DTU013 > DTU013. The sequence continues at coordinate 9,409 of JAKOPX010000337.1, forward strand.
TACTGAAGCCGTGCCCGGCCGGAGTTCGCTGTGGAAAGCATAAGGATCGGCTTTCAGGATGATGTCGTCCGATTGCGTACGTATCTCGTACTTGTATACTTCGCCCGGATGGATATCAGGAATAAATGCAGCCCACACTCCCGAGCTTCCCATGGGTTTCAGCGGATGGGCTCGCCCGTCCCAGTGGTTGTAATTGCAGACAAGGCTGACGCTTTTCGCATTGGGTGCCCAGACTGCAAAATGCGTACCAGTCCGGCCGTTGACCGTCATGGGGTGAGCGCCGAGCTTTTCGTATATTTTCTGATGGCTGCCTTCATTGAAAAGGTAAAGGTCATAATCCGTGATGAATGCAGCTGAAACATCCGCACCTTCATTGACGTTTATCCGAAGACTCATCCTTTTTATTCTCCCCGCAGCACGTTTTTTGTGAAGTCCGGACTGATTTTCGCTCATTTGCCGGACTTGGCCGACATCGTCAGTATCTGTTCCGTATGGCTGGGAAGCTACCCGGTGCCATAGCCGGCATGCCGCCCGCTTTGTGTGGCTGAATAACCGTTAAATACGCACATCCTGTATGGCGCCTGGTGTATGCAGCAGGCAGCTGCCCATCAGGAGCATGGCTAATGTCCGCACAACCATGTATATGCATATCTTTGCTCATATTACTGTATTTTTCTCTTAAACACCGCGATGACATGCCTGGACTGGCCTTCCGCCATATTGGTGTCAAAGCATGAGACCAGTTCCCATCCTTCAGCGCCCATTTCGTTCAGCGTTGCCTGGAAAGTGTCCAGGTCGAGGATACCTCCCAAAAAGCCTTTCAGATCGAACCTGACTGTCTGGTACTGCCATCTGTCCACAGAAACCTCTCCTTTCACCGTCGGTATCCTTTCGCCGCCGGTATAGCAGGCCGCACCTGTATGGACTGATCCGGCCGTGCTTACGGATGCCGGCTGGTCTGATGCCGTCATCAACATTATACTACTATTCCCGGCACTTTTCCTCCCGGGTATGGTTTTCGGGTGTCGCGGACTGATTTTCCCGGGGCCGGGAGCTGCTTTTCCACGGACCGGGACGTTTCTTGCTGTAAAGGCTCTTCCCCGGACCTGGGACGGGTCTTCATCAAAGGATCTTCACCCGGGCCGGGGATGGTTCGTTCCGGAACCGCTTTTTCCCGGGCTGGGGATGGTTTGTTCCCGGAAATGCCGATGCTGGTTTCACAAGCAATTTAGATATGATAAAAAATTAACATATACATGGAAGCGATAATGTAGTAAAATAAGACATGGCATGTTTGCCAGACTTTTCACACAACAGCTGAAAAATATGGCAGTTTCGGGGAAAACCGGCGCGGAAATCCGGGCAGTTCCGGCGTCACGATATCGACGATATCAGTTCCGGCATAAAGATATCAGTTGCGGCGACATGATGCTTGATGACCGGCCTGCGCTGCACCGGAGGACCGGCTGTTGAACAACGATAAAATCAATTATGAAAGGGGTCATAGAATGATTTACTCACATGAGGTTGAAAGAATGACGTGTGTTGCAAAAGGGCCGAACCATGGTCCGGCACCGATCCCTCAGGAAGGGAAATGGGTACAGGCCAAAGAGATCAAGGACATTTCCGGCCTTACGCACGGAGTGGGCTGGTGCGCGCCTCAGCAGGGTACCTGCAAGCTCACCCTGAACGTCAAGGACGGGATAATCCAGGAAGCCCTGGTGGAGACGGTCGGATGCTCCGGAATGACACATTCAGCCGCCATGGCAGCGGAGATACTCCCTGGCAAAACGATACTTGAGGCACTGAACACAGACCTGGTCTGCGACGCCATCAATACGGCCATGAGGGAACTGTTCCTCCAGATAGTTTACGGCAGGAGCCAGACTGCTTTCTCGGAAGGCGGACTTCCTGTCGGCGCGGCTCTCGAGGATCTTGGAAAAGGCCTGAGGAGCCAGGTGGGAACCATGTACGGAACACTGGCCAAGGGACCCAGGTATCTTGAAATGGCTGAAGGCTATGTGACCCGTCTCGCGCTTGACGAAAATGATGAGATCATTGGCTATGAATTCGTACATCTCGGCAGGATGATGGAAATGATAAGGAAGGGCACGGACGCCAATGAAGCCATGAAGAAGGCAACGAACAGGTACGGCAGGTTCGATGAAGGCGTAAAATTCGTCGATCCGAGAGAAGAATAAACGGGGGAGGGTCAAGGACATGGCATTGTTTGAAGGTTATGAAAGAAGGATAAACCAGATAAATGCCGCACTGAGCAAGTACGGCATTGCTTCGATCGAAGAAGCCAGAAAGATATGCGAAGAAAAGGGCATCGATGTGCATGGCATCGTAAAGGGGATCCAGCCGATCTGCTTTGAGAATGCATGCTGGGCATATACTGTAGGCGCTGCCATAGCTATCAAGAAAGGATGCAGGAAGGCAGCCGATGCTGCAGAAGCTATAGGCGAAGGACTGCAGTCATTCTGCATCCCTGGTTCGGTCGCCGATGAAAGGAAGGTCGGCCTCGGCCACGGCAGGCTCGGAGCCATGCTGCTCCGCGAAGAGACAAAGTGCTTCGCTTTCCTGGCAGGACATGAATCCTTTGCTGCCGCAGAGGGTGCCATAGGCATAGCAAAATCCGCCAACAAGGTAAGGAAGGAACCCCTCAGGGTAATACTCAACGGTCTTGGAAAGGATGCCGCCCAGATAATCTCAAGGATCAACGGCTTTACATATGTCCAGACCAAATTCGATTACAGCACAGGCAAGCTCGGGATAGTAAAGGAGATCCCCTACTCGAACGGCGAGAGGGCCAAGGTAAGATGCTACGGTGCCGACGATGTGCGCGAAGGCGTTGCCATTATGCACCATGAAAAAGTCGACATCTCCATCACCGGAAACTCCACCAACCCGACGAGGTTCCAGCATCCCGTGGCAGGAACCTACAAGAAGGAATGCAATGAGCTGGGCAGGAAATATTTCTCGGTCGCTTCCGGCGGAGGCACCGGAAGAACGCTGCATCCGGACAATATGGCTGCAGGCCCTGCTTCTTACGGCATGACCGATACAATGGGCAGGATGCATTCCGACGCCCAGTTCGCAGGATCATCATCGGTACCTGCTCACGTTGAGATGATGGGACTCATCGGCATGGGCAACAACCCGATGGTCGGTGCAACCGTCTCCGTGGCTGTCGCCGTCGAAGAGGCAATGAACAGGTAATTCCTGTAGGCCGTATGACTGCAGTGACAGATGATATCGGCAGTATCAGGCGATATTGCCGGAGTTCCGGGAAATTATCCCGATGATCATCCGGGCAGTTAAGAAAAAAGGTTCAGAAACCGGATAAAAACCGGATAATCCGGTCCGCAGACAAACAAAATTGCCGCTCTGCGTAAATGCAGGGCGGCTTTCTTTGCTTTACTGAGTCGATCATTTCAGCCCGTGCTGCAAGGACTCCCTGAGGCCTGCTATTTCGGAGAATACCAACTCTTCCGAAAATCCTGCATCCAAAAGCGGCCGGAGAACATCCTTTTCAGGATCGGGCTTGTATGTTTTCAGTGCGGTCATATTTCCTTCCAGCGCATATTTGCCCATGGCGGCGGGGATAAGCACGGATTCGCCTGCCCTGACAGGAAGCCGGCCTTCTTCCCATTCGATGGTGCCTGACCCCGAAACGAACACATAGATGTGGAACCTGCTTCCGTCGGCGATGTCATCTGCCGAGCCGCTGACATCGTATATCTCCGTGCAGAAGTAGCGGTTCGCGACCACTATCCTGCGCGTGCTGCCTGCTGAAAGCGGGAGCGTTATGCCGGTGCACTTTTTCCCTGTGCCGGCCGAACTGAAGTTTATAACGTCAAGCGCCTTCTGTATATGCAGTTCCCTCCCGACGCGCCCGTAATCATACACCCTGTAAGTCGTGTCGGAGTTCTGCTGGATCTCTGCGATGATTATGCCTTTGCCTATTGCGTGGATCATGCCCGCAGGGATGTATATGACATCGCCGGCAGACACTTCGATGGTATTGAGACAGCTCTCCACATCGTTCCTGGCGACCGCTTCGGCGAAACTCTCGCGGGTAGTGCCCGGCACGACGTCATATACGAGCTTTGCGTCGGGTCTTGCGCTTATTATATACCACATTTCGGTTTTTCCGTATTCGCCGTTCTCATTTGCCAGGGCGTACCCGTCATCAGGATGGACCTGTACCGACAGGTTTTCCTGTGCGTCGATGAATTTTACCAGCAGCGGGAATTTATCGACATCCTGCTGCGGCAGCGCCTCGCCGATCAGCTTCCTGCCCAGCGCTTTTATCAGTCCGGGAAGGGGGATCCCCTCATATTCCCCGTTTGCCACGATACTTGAGCCATTTTTATGGCATGCTATTTCCCAGCTCTCAGCGACATTGCCCTCGGCAGGCAGAGGTTTGCCCAGGGACGCCAGGTTTCTGCCGCCCCATACGTAATCCTTGTATAATGGTTTGAACTTCAGCGGGTACATTGCTACAGCCTCCCGGATCTGTCGGTTTCCATGGGTTGACCTTTTTGCCCGGGACAGCCCGTCCCGGCAGCATAACCGTTTATTGCCGGACAGCACGTCTCTGTAGTACGTCCGGTTTACGCACAGCAGCCCTACCTTTGCTGCAGCCGGTCCGTTCAGCCCTTCTCTGTGGTATGGGCCGTTTACGTGGCAAAGCCGGTTTCCATGGAATGATCAGATTTCTGGTAATATAAAATCAAGAGATAGTATATAGTATCAGGGATACTATTGCAATGTGATATTCAGAACTGGCCTTGTATGGTAAAATAA
>JAKOPX010000338.1 GCA_029778665.1 Bacillota bacterium
ATCGCTGTCCACTTGTCTTTCACCACATCCTGCATGCCAATGCGGTCGATAAGGCGGCCGAATTTGGCCGGCAGTGTTGCATCGGCATCATACTTGTCATACTCGACAGAAGAAAACAATACTTTTGAAGGCATTTTGAAAAAGTCCTCCTTTTTATGAAATTGGTTTATAAAACCGGTCCATGTAATAACAGCACTGCAGAATAAAACTAAAAATACCAGGCATCAGGACAAAGGGGGAGGGGTCCCCCGATGAACTGATGCCTTTAAGTATTGCCCTTTTTATACACAGATTATCGTATTATCTGAAAATTTACAGTACCTGGTTTCGCCCCGGAATCATCAGGAGGATTCGATCGGCTTGTATACGTATGTCACTTCGGAACCTTTGACCGTGACAAGCACATACTGTGCATTGGACGTATTTTTTGACGTAATGCCCGACACTTCGTATCCGGCCGTTTCAAAGTACCTCACACCGTCTTCCAGGGTGCATTTGTTTTCGCTGCCTTTATAGAACACGCATACGTTCTTCAGCGTATCGAAACGGTAGTCTTTCAGTGTCTTCTTGAACAACTCCATTTCGAGCTTGTCTGTGAATGTTTCCGGAGAATTCTCCATAAAGATGAATACGTTTTTGCCCTTGAAGGACTGCAGATCTTTCAGGAATTTGTCCCACTGGTAAGGATCGCTCAGCCTCAGGCTGTTCTTTCTCGTGTCGAGTTTTATGAACCTGCTGTTTTTGAAATCAGTTACCGAGTATGCATAATCGGTCGCCTTGGTACTCTTCAGGTCAACTGTATGTGTCGCGATCACAGGTTTGCTTTTGACACTGCCGGTGATCGACTCATGGGAACCGCTGCCGACTACCGCGCCAACCTCCAGGTATTTGGTCACCTTGTCGGCAAAAACTTTGGTGAGCCTTTTCTCGACGTCATTCTCCGGAGCCCGCGACTGGCCCATGACACCAAACCGGAAGGAATCAGCAGTCGCTTTCTGGAAGCTCACGGCTCTGTTGGCCTCGTCGACAAACGGCGTATCCTCAGGCACCTCGATGCCGTCCAGCGACGGATAACCGTCGGATATGAAGGTCAGGTCGTCAAAATACAGGGAACCTGCGTCCATATCAGGATTGACCTGCACTATATAGATCCGGCTGAGCCTTGCAGGCTTCTTGATGCCGTCCAGGGAAGCCTCTACATACTTCCAGCCGACCCAATCCATGACCTTTGCAAAATCCACTACCTGCCTTTTGCCGTTGGCATCCACCAGTTCTGCACGCAGCCACCCGGAGTTTTCGTGGTCATTGTAGACATGGAGCCCGATCTTATGGGTATCGGTATCGAGGACATATCCCTTCTCGGGCAGGACCCAGTATGCCGCGCGTGTCACGTCGGTATTCGTGGAAAAGTCGTATACCAGCTTACCGGAAGACTTGCCGGATACTTTCTGCTCGCTGCTGATTCCGTAATTGCCTTCTATAGTTGCCGGGTATGACTGGAATGAGCCCTTGGGTTCTTCAAATTTATCCACTATCTCCCTGGTTTCAGCCGCTACTGAAACCGTGCAGTAGGCTTTGGCATCTCCGAATGAAACCTCGATATAACCGGCGCCTTTCTTCTCTGCCCTGAATACGCCGTTGCTGATGGATCCGAAATCACCGCTGACTTTCCAGTCCAGGTCTTCCAGGTTTATGGAAGCTTTGTATCCCCTTGGATTTGTCCCGATAACTTTGAAGGTTTTCGATTTCCCTACCGGAAGTTTCAGGCTCTTTGTGTCGAGGGTGAGCGTCACAGGTCTCGACAGCACGCTGATCCTTATTGTCGTGCTTATTTTGCCGATACTTGCCTTTATTGTCCCTTCACCGTATGTACTCGGCCTGAAAACGTTGCCTTCGAACGTTCCCTTAACCCCGGAAACGCTCCATTCGACAAGGGACTGGTCTACTTCGATCGGGTTGAGATGCTTGTCATAACCTTTTACCCTGAATGCCCTCGTGGTGTTTGTAAACATGTACCTGTCGTCGGTTTCGATGATCAGGCCTGCAAGTTCGGCAGGCGGCGCTGACGTGAACACGCCTATGCCGTTGATCACAGTCCTGACGACACCGTCGGAGGGTTTGTTCATGACCTTGACGGCGGTTTCGCCCAGTGGCCTTGCCACCATGGTGGTCGAGCCGCCTCCGTCCATGTTTATCGCATGGTATGCTCCGATGCTCTGCATGAACTCGGCCATTTCCCTCAATGTCAGGCCGAGACTCGCCGTTTGCCTTCCGTCTACTGTGACGAAATACAGCGTTTTGCCGTCTTTCGATATGCCCAGTGCAGTCTTGGGGCTTCTGACTTTTATGTCAGACGCCTCAAAGGAAAATTTCGACGGGATGACTCCGTTCTCGACCAGGATGGCACTCCCTGAG
>JAKOPX010000339.1 GCA_029778665.1 Bacillota bacterium
GGCATTGTTCAGGGAGTATGAAGAACTTGCTCTGGAATATGTCAGGAGATACAGGGAAGGAAGAGGGTTCAACTTTTTCCACTTCATGGTCGACCTCGACCATGGCCCGTGCGCGATAAAGCGCGTCAAGGGCTGCGGATCGGGACACGAGTACCTGGCCGTTACGCCGGAAGGAGACCTGTACCCGTGCCACCAGTTCGTGGGCATGAAGCAATTCAGGATGGGGAATGTAAGCGAAAGTTTCGACATAGATACATCGATCTCCGATATGTTCAGGAAGCAAAACATATATACCAATCCTGAATGCAGGAAATGCTGGGCAAAATTCTTCTGCAGCGGAGGATGCGCAGCGAATGCCTGGCAGTTCAGCAACAGGCTGGACAAGCCCTATGATATCGGCTGTGAACTTGAAAGAAAAAGAGTAGAATGCGCTCTGTGGATCAGGGCAGTCGAATCCGGTGCGGAATAATCCGGTCAAAGAGCGGAAAAATACTGTGTGGGAAAGAGGTGTGGCATTGATTACCGTCGAGGATGTCAGGAAAAACAGGGAAGTAAGGACCTTCCTGACGATCGCCGAGACCCAGATGCGGGTCCTGGGCTATACCGAGCACTCTTTCAGGCATGTTGGCCTTGTGTCCGAGAATGCCGGCAGGATACTGGAGCAACTGGGTTATCCCGAAAGAGAAGTGGAACTGGCAAGAATAGCCGGGTACCTGCACGACATAGGGAATGCCGTCAACAGGAACGACCATGCGCACACAGGCGCTCTGATGGCTTACCGGATACTCACGGACATGGGCATGGACTGCGAAGAAGCAGCCCAGGTGATGATGGCGATAGGGAACCATGATGAACACACCGGTACTGCCGTAAGCAGTATTTCTGCAGCCCTGATTTTAGCCGACAAGTCCGATGTGCACAGGAGCAGGGTTACGAATACGGATATCACAACATTCGACATCCATGACAGGGTCAATTACGCGGTGGAAAAATCTGTTATCACCGTTGACAGCGAAAAAAAGACATGCGACCTTGCCCTGAAGATCGACACGAAAATATGCCCGGTCATGGATTATTTTGAAATATTCCTCGTGCGGATGACGATGAACAGGCGTGCTGCCGCCTTCCTTGGGCTGCAGTTCCAGCTGTTCATAAATGATTCGAAGCTGATATGACCGGTTTGCCGGGCTTTTGGGGCAAAAGCTTTCATATTGACTGACCGTAATGATAGTAATATAATTACCACATGTGGTTAAAGCAAAGGGGGAAAACTACAGATGAAAGGTAACAACGGGCTGAAGCTGTTCCTCGTTTTCGCCCTGATCTCCGTTATGACGTACATCTGCTTCGCAGGCAGTCTTTTCGGCCTTGTGAAGATACCCGGCGTCAACGACATAGTACCGGGCATCGACATCAACGGCGGAATCGACGCTATGCTCTATGCGATTACCGAAGACGGCAGGAAACCTACCCAGGAGGAACTCGACACTGCAAAGATAATAATCGAAAAAAGGCTGGACAAGGAAGGCATACTTGACAGGAATGTGACCACCGACCTGAATGCGGGAAGGATAATAGTCCAGATACCCTGGGCTCAGGGTGAAACGGATTTCGACCCTGACAGGACTCTTAAAAAAATCGGAAGGACTGCGCTGCTCACATTCCAGGAAGTTGACGAAGAAAATATCGATGAGGACGGCAACCCGCTGCCGACCGGGAAAAAAGTGCTGGAAGGCACTGACGTGATCGATGCTTATCCGGCACAGCATCCGCAGACAAAGGGCATGATAGTTGTCCTGGAACTCAGCGAAAAAGGCAAGGAGTCATTTTCCGAAGCGACAAAAAGGCTGATAGGGAAGCGTATAGCGATCTTCATGGACGACCAGTTCATTGAAGCCCCGGTGGTACAGGAACACATAACTGACGGAAATGCAATAATCACGGTCAACAGGGACAAGCTGGAAGAGGCAGTTAAAGAGGCAAAGGATCTGGCTGATACTATCAGGGCCGGCGCGCTTCCGTTCAGGATGGAAGCCAAGCATGTCAATTCGATCAGCCCGCTGCTCGGCAAAGGTGCGCTGGATGTCACGATCAGGGCATTCATAGTGGCATTCCTGCTGATATGCCTGTTCATGATACTGTATTACAGGCTGCCGGGACTCATAGCATCCATAGCGCTTTTCATGCTGGCGATAATGACGCTCAACTGCATATCCTGGCTCGGGATAACACTGACGCTGCCCGGCCTTGCCGGCGTAGTCCTGTCGATAGGCATGGGAGTTGACGCAAATGTTATCATATTCGAGAGGATAAAGGAAGAACTTCGTTCGGGCAAGACGATAAAGGCCGCCATAGATCTCGGGTTCAAAAGAGCGTTTTCAGCGGTATTCGACGGAAACATGACCACCGTGATCGTTGCCGTGATACTCTGGAGATTCGGTACAGGTCCCATGATATCGTTTGCGCTGACGCTGATCATAGGTGTCATACTGAGCTTCTTAACGGCACTTTCACTAACAAGGACAATGTTGCAGTCGGTTTCTGATCTCGATATGGCCAGAAAAACATGGCTGTACGGTGTAAAGGAGGTGTAGCCATGGTTGATCTGATGGGGAAAAGCAAGTATTGTTTCATACTTTCTGCGATCATATTCATAGTCTGCATAGTCGGTTTCCTTGTCAACGGGGTTGTGCTGGACATTCAGTTCCAGGGCGGTACCATCATGCAGATAGAAATGCCTGATGACAGCTTTGACACGGAACTGGCCGCGGATATAGTCAAATCTGCAATAGGAAAGACAGCCACGGTCAACAGATCCTACACTTTCAATGCAGCGAACGAGGAAGAAAGAATCCACCTCATGGTGCTGAACATTGCCAGCGAAGAAACGCTGACCGATGACGAGCGTATGGCTGTAATGGATGCATTGAGGAAAGAATTCAACATAGCCGAGGATGCAAACGTGTCTGTGAACAGTGTCGCACCGTTCATCGGTGAAGAGTTCAGGATGAACGCGCTGAAAGCTATAGCTATCTCCTCTGTGCTGATAGTTTTGTACGTATGGCTGAGATTCAGGTCGATGCACGGCCTGTCGGCCGGTGTTTTCGCGGTACTTGCCCTGATGCATGACATAGTGGCCATGTTCGCAGTATATATCATCTTCAGGATACCGCTGAACGAATCTTTCGTCGCGGCCATGCTGACCATCATAGGGTATTCCATCAACGATACGATCGTTATATACGACAGGATCAGGGAAAACATGAAGCTGATGCGAAGGGCGTCCTACACGGAACTGGTGAACAAAAGCGTCCTCCAGTCATTCACAAGGTCGATAAATACGTCTCTCACCACTTTGATAGCCGTAGTGACACTGCTTGCATTTTCGGTAGTATATAATATACAGTCGATCAGGGAGTTTACGCTGCCGCTGGTTGTCGGTATCATAAGCGGCGTGTATTCATCGCTGTTCATCGCAAGCCCGCTGTATATGATGTGGCAGGAAAGGAAGCTCAGCAAAAAAACGGCCTTACAGAAGGCTGCCAAATCATGATGCCGAAAACGTCATATGTGACGCCGAAACTGGCGGACGTCTGGTGAAACACTGTAAAACACTGATATCTGTAAGCAAAACCGGCACCTGTGTGCCGGTTTTTTGCAGTGGAAAAATGCATCTGGATATGCTAGTATAAATTTTGCGCTGAAATAATGATAATGGAGGAGTATCATTATGGACGTAATGGAAGCCATCCTCACCCGAAGAAGCATAAGGAAATACGCTCCCGGGAAGATCTCTGAAGAACAGCTGATGACTATAATAAAAGCGGGATGCCATGCACCGTCGGCGCACAACCGTCAGCCGTGGCATTTCGTCGTGATTAGGAACAGGGAGAAACTGAAAAAAATCGCGGAATTCCATACATATGCAAAGATGCTTCACGATGCGGACACCTGCATAGTAGTTTGCGGCGACAAGGAAAGGCAGCCGCAGACCGGATTCCTGATAGAAGACTGTTCAGCTGCGATCCAGAACATGCTGCTTGCAGTGCACGGCATGGGGCTTGGGGCTGTCTGGTGCGGCCTCTACCCGGTGATACACCTGACACGCGGCATGAAACAGCTGCTTTCCCTTCCTGAAACAATCATCCCGGTCGGCATGATATCAATAGGGCACAAGGGAGAGGAAAAGGCAGCAGCTGACAGGTTCGACAAATCAAAGATTCATTACGAGGAATGGTGAGGAAAAACATAATCCATGACAATGCTGCCGATAATCGCTTCAGCAGCCAGGATGAAACTTACTTTCACCAGTTCTTTCGAAACCATGTCGACATATGAATCATACGGGAACACCGTATTGTTGAGTATTAAAAGTATGGTTCCTGTAACATAGATGGCCAGGAAGACATACAACCCGAATCTGATCAGGGTTTTGGGGAGTTTTTGCATCCTGTTGAACGCAACAGCGATTTTTTCTATTTTTTTTATACGGTTTGACTGTCTTGCCCGCATATCCCATACCCCCTTTCACAAAATGTCTCTCAGACAGCTTACTACAGCATGTTAACATAATATTACGTTGTCATCAAGCGCCATTCTTTGCCAAAAATATGTACTTATTGAGTAAAATGTGGTAAAATATAGATAAAGATCAACACAAGATAATCAGGGATCAAAGAGGAGATACTCATGAGGAAAATTTATATTGGTGTCCATGACTGCAGGCCCGGCATGAAGGTCGCCGAGGATATCTTCAATGAGTATGGCACGTTGGTTGCTGCAGACGGTATGGTTCTTGACGAACATATCATCAGCCGTATCGCCGGCCTTGGATTCAACAGGATAAAGGTCTACGACAGCGGGGAAAATATCATCGAAGTCAGCAATTCTGATCTTTTCAGGGCGTAGTACGATGAAAACGTCAAATATGTCAAAAGCATCCTCCACGACATTTCCAGCGGTAAGGAAATAGACGCTGAACGAGTGAATTATGCCACAAGCTCTATTTTGTCGAAAGTGAACGAAAACAGGGAAATCGTCAGCTGCATTTCTGAAATGCGTGCCGCCGGCGATTACCTGTATACACACAGCATAAATGTGGCACTTCTATCCATGCTGTTGGGCAAGTGGCTCAAGTACGATTATTTAAGGCTCAAATCCCTGGTGACGTCGGCTTTCCTCCATGATATAGGAAAAAGCAGGATCCCGTCCGAGATACTGAACAAACCCGGCACTCTTGATGAGAACGAATTTGCTGAAATAAAGAAGCATTGCGTGATTGGATATAAACTTGCCGAATCGTTCCCCGGCATGGATGAAGATATACTGAAAGGTATACTGCAGCACCACGAAAGAGAGGACGGATCCGGGTATCCTTTTGGCCTCCGGGGGGACAGAATCCATGAAATCGCAAAGATAATAGCTGTTGCCGATATATATGATGCGATGACTTCAAACAGGTTTTACAAAGAAAGAGCATGTCCGTTCGATGTAATAGACTATATAGAGAAAGACCATCTCGGCACCCTCGACCACAGGATCACGAGCACATTCCTCAAAAACATCGCGTCTTACTATATCGGAGAACATGTAATACTCAGCAGCGGCGACACCGGGGAAATCGTCTACATCAACCCGTACCACATCTCCAGACCCATCGTGAAATGCGGAGACAAATACGTAGATCTGTCGGCCGAGCGCAGCGTGAAAATAGCAGAGATGATGTGAAACCATGATAATGCGCCCTGGATAATACTAAAAATTTTATGCATTAGAAATTTGCGATAAAAGATTTTCAAAAACGACGGTATACAAGTTTTTATACCGAAGTTTTTTTATTATTATGTCAATCGATGTTGGATATTAAAAAATGGCATCGAAACTTTTTTGTGGGACAAGAGATACAAATACGTTATAATTAGCAATGCAAAAATTCAAATTCTGGAGGGGGTCGGCATCCATGGCTGAAAAAACGTTGGAGAAATGCATAACAGTCGGGGTTTACCCGGGGCATCCCGAGGGTAAGGAAGGATTCAAACTGGAATATTACCTGATAGAAAGCGAAATGGAATACGATGATCCGGAAAACGTACGGACAGTTTACGGCATAGAGGTAGTCAAAAGAATGGATGGCGGCTCCATGGAATACAGCCGGTTTGAAGGTATATATACGGACAAGGGCAGGACGAGGGAACTGATAGGCAAACTGGCTTCCAATACCGTAACTCCCGTTTCGCTGCCGTATATACTGGACGATCTGCTGGGAACTTAAACTGATGCGAAGAAATATCCTGAAATAAAAAAATTTCTTTTCTTGAAGGGATATCACCACTATATGTAGAATATATTGCAAGTCATATAAAACCTCATCTGAGTTATGCTTGGAGCGAGGTTTTATCATTATGGCCGAGAGTATGAACTATGTGACGGCAAAAAGAAGGAATAAAGGCAAAAGTGTCGAATTTTATTAGAGTATTATGCAGTTTATGCCCGTATACTATTATGTGATGCGTGAAGCAATACCGGGGCCATGCAGCAAAAGTTACCAGGGAAAAGGATGATGATACCATCAGGTATTCGGATGAACTGATAGAGGAAATAAGGTTAAGCAATGATATAGTTGATGTCGTTTCAGAATATGTCAGACTTGAGAAAAAGGGCAAGAATTATTTTGGCCTTTGTCCCTTCCACAGGGAGAAAACACCCTCTTTCAGTGTCGAACCCGGAAAACAGATATTTTACTGCTTTGGCTGCGGCAAGGGCGGCAATGTTTTCCACTTTATATCACTGGCAGAAAGGCTGGACTTTGCCGATGCAGTGAAACTGCTCGCTGACAGGGCGAAGATACCGTTGCCGGAAAGCGAAGATCCGCGTGAAAAGGAACGGGCTAAACTCAGGCAGCAGGTACAGGACATAAACCTGATCGCTGCAAGGTTTTTTTACGATGCGCTTAGATCAAAACAGGGAGAGGCTGCCGTTGAGTACCTCAGGAAAAGAGGCATCACAGAAGGCACCATAAGGAAGTTCGGGCTCGGCTACTCTTATGAAGGATGGGACAAACTGTATGAGCACCTTAAGTCTCACGGCATAAGCGAAGAGGCTATGCTTGCAAGCGGTCTCGTTATAAAGGGCAGTTCAGGACGACTGTTTGACCGCTTCAAAGGAAGGCTGATGTTCCCGATCTTCGATGTCAGGGGGAACGTGATAGGGTTCGGGGGCCGCGTACTGGACGATTCGCTCCCGAAATACATGAATTCTCCCGAAACTGTTTTGTATAACAAAAGAAAACACCTTTATGCATTGAATTTTGCAAAAAATAACGGAGGAAACTCTATAATTGTTGTCGAAGGATATATGGATGCCATTTCACTGCACCAGAGGGGTATCAGCAATGTGGTGGCATCACTTGGCACGGCCCTTACCGACAGCCAGGCGCGGCTGCTGAAGAAATATGCTGAAGAAGTCATCATTTCGTATGACTCGGATGCTGCGGGACAGGCTGCAACTTTGCGCGGGCTCGAAATACTTAATGACGTCGGGTGTAATGTGCGTGTGCTGACCCTGCCGGAAGGCAAGGACCCTGACGAATACATAAAGGCGAATGGTGCGGACAAATTCAGATGGCTGGCGAATAATGCGCTGCCGCTTGTGGAATATAAGATAAGGGTCATCAGAAAGGAGCACGACCTTTCGGTGACAGAAGAGAAGATAAAATTCCTCAACAAGGCCGCCAATGTGCTGGTAAAAGTGGACAATGCCCTGGAGCGGGAAATGTACATAAAGAAATTATCCAGGGAATATGAAATATCAGAAGAGGCAATGCTTTCAGAAATAATAAGGCGGACAAGGCCGGCGGCGGCGCAGAGAATGAAGATGTCGAAGACTGTAGAAACAGCAGGAAAAACGATTTCTGCTGCAGAAAGCACGAAGGAAAAGATAATTCACAGCGAACGTTTCGTACTGTCGTTATTATGTGTTGACAATAGTATATACAATGTGGTAAAAGAGCATTTTAAGATAGGAAGTTATATAAGCGAAGAAAACAACAGGATAGCCGGAATACTTTACAGGCGGATAGAGGAAGGCAGCGGCGTTTCTCCGGCAGAACTGATGAATATCGTTTCTGCAGAGGAATCAGGCATCTTCGCCAGGATCCTTAACGAGGAATGCCACTGTGATGATAATGAGAAGGCGATTTTGGGTAAAATTAGGGACATAGAACTGATGAAAACTGAAATGAGACGGGATCAGATAATTGACCTGTTGAAAAATAGAAGCAAACTTTCAGAAGACGAGGTCGATAAACTGGAATCGGAGTTGAGAGAATTGATTCAGGAACTTAAAAGGATAAAGGAAACGCCCGAATACAGGAAAGAAGGGAGGGGCCGGAGATGAAGACGCAGAACAACGGGAAAGGCAATAACAATAATAACAATAACAATAACAATAACAATAACAATATCAATATCAATATCAGCAGCAGGAAAGCGATATTGAAAGAGCTGATCGAAAAAGGCAAAGCCAAGGGCATGCTGACATATAAAGAGATAATGGATGCTTTTGAGGAAATCGACCTTGAACCCGAGCAGATCGAGAAAATATATGAGACCCTTGAGAATATGGGCATCGATGTTGTCGGGGATATTGACACTGAAATAAAGGAACTCCAGAATATCGAGAATCTCGAGGAAGATTTCGACGACCTGTCTCTTCCGGAGGGCATCAGCATCGACGACCCTGTCAGGATGTACCTGAAGGAAATCGGAAAAGTACCCCTGCTGACTGCTGAAGAAGAGGTACAGCTCGCCCTTGCGATGGAGAAGGGAGACAAGGAAGCGAAAAGGAGGCTGGCTGAAGCCAATCTGCGCCTTGTGGTAAGCATAGCCAAGAGGTATGTGGGGAGAGGCATGCTGTTCCTCGATCTTATACAGGAAGGGAATCTGGGCCTGATCAAGGCTGTTGAAAAATTTGATTACAGAAAAGGATTCAAATTCAGTACTTATGCAACGTGGTGGATAAGACAGGCTATAACCAGGGCTATCGCCGACCAGGCCAGAACGATCAGGATACCTGTGCATATGGTCGAAACCATCAACAAGCTGATACGCGTTTCCAGGCAGCTGCTCCAGGAACTGGGCAGGGATCCTACACCTGAGGAGATAGCCAAGGAAATGAATATGTCTGTCGAAAAAGTAAGGGAAATCATGAAGATCTCACAGGAGCCGGTATCTCTTGAAACACCGATAGGAGAGGAAGAAGACAGCCATCTGGGAGATTTCATACCTGACGATGATGTTCCTGCGCCTGCTGAGGCCGCAGCTTTCACGCTGCTCAAGGAACAGCTGCTCAATGTCCTTGACACTTTGACACCAAGAGAGGAAAAAGTACTGAGACTCAGGTTCGGTCTGGACGACGGACGCGCAAGGACTCTCGAGGAAGTCGGAAAAGAGTTCAACGTGACGAGGGAGCGTATCAGGCAGATCGAGGCAAAAGCTCTGCGTAAGCTCAGACATCCGAGCAGGAGCAAGAAACTGAAGGATTACCTGGATTAGAGCTGCTGCCAGGCACAGCTTTGCAGAATAAGAAGGCGAAAACGGCAGAAAGTCAGTGATGCTTTGAACGGAGAGTATAATTTGGCAAAAAAAGCTCTTGACCTGTATGCCACAGGTAAGTATAATTATACTTGCTTCGTTCCTCAATAGCTCAGTCGGTAGAGCATGCGGCTGTTAACCGCAGGGTCGTAGGTTCGAGTCCTACTTGAGGAGCCACAGGGGCCTTTAGCTCAGTTGGTCAGAGCAACCGGCTCATAACCGGTTGGTCCGGGGTTCGAGTCCCTGAAGGCCCACCAGAAAGAGCAAGGATATCATCCTTGCTCTTATTTCTTTACAGCCTTTTATCCGCGATGTCATCTGTCGTATGATCATACCGGATATTCGACTCTGCCGTCACCTTCTGTGATTCCCTGTCAGTTCTCATCGGGCCGCCTGAGACTGCACCGGGCGGAATGAGAGCTTCCCTTGCGGTTTCCACATCACATGCATGTTTGCGCGAGAAAATCCTTCCCATCATATCACGCTCCTATTCGGAACTGATTTGGTGTATAATTAAGCATGTACAAAGGAATGCGGTTTTATAAGCAGAGAACTGCACGGATGGGGGAAATATGAAACTGGACGGAAGGCTCGGCATGATAGCTGAAAATATACCAAAATGCAGGATTCTGGCCGATGTCGGTACAGATCATGCCTTCATACCTATTCATGCTGTGAAAGCTTCGATATGTGAAAAAGCTCTTGCGACAGACGTCAGGCCAGGACCACTTATGAATGCTGAAAAGAATATAGTGAAGCACGGACTTGACAGGTTTATAGAAACCAGGCTTGGAGACGGGCTGGAACCTATACATGAATCAGAGTGCGATGTAGTAGTTATCGCTGGTATGGGTGGTCCGATGATCAGGAGGATACTTGAGGTATCGGAAGAAAAAGCGAAGAAATTCAGTCTGTTGCTGCTGCAGCCTAACAATGCTTCGGAAGCAGTGCGCAGGTGGCTGTACGATAACGGATTCAGCATCATCGAGGAGAAGCTGGCAGAAGATGACAGAAAGCTGTATTGCCTCATA
Source organism: Bacillota bacterium (assembly GCA_029778665.1). Classification (GTDB taxonomy): domain Bacteria; phylum Bacillota; class Clostridia; order Acetivibrionales; family DTU013; genus DTU013. The sequence continues at coordinate 10,622 of JAKOPX010000339.1, forward strand.
AAGACAAGATGGACCGGTGTGTATGAAAAAGGGGATGATTTCGACTGCTATATAGGCAAAAGGCTGATGGAAAGCAATGATCCGCTGCTCAAGCCTTACCTGGAGAAAAAGCTGGGCGAACTCAACACTATAATAAACGGACGGTCGAAATCAGATCCTGGTAAACCGCGCCGGACCGGATACGACTCATATATGGATACCCGGACATGCATGGAAATAAGGGACAGGCTGACTGCCTTGCTTTACAGCAGATGAGTGCAGGATCCGGGGAAAGGAGGAATTATTGTGATCACATGCGGAGATGTCCTGGATTTTCTGCAGGAGCTCGCGCCATCCGAACTTGCGGAGGAGTGGGACAATATCGGACTGATGACAGGAAGCAGGGACAAAAAAGTAAGCAGGATCCTTGTCTGTCTTGATATGACTTCGGATGTGCTGAACCATGCGGCCGGTATACATGCCGACCTGGTTGTTGCACATCACCCATTGATTTTCAGAGGTCTTAAGAAAGTAACTGATGACGATGTCACGGGAAACCGGATATGCATTGCAATAAGGAACGGGATCAGCGTTATATCAGCTCATACCAACCTTGATCATTCTGACAGCGGAGTGAACGTACAGCTGGCAAATGTCCTTGGGCTGAGCGATCTTGAAGTGCTTGGCAGAGGACCTGGAAGAGTCGGCATGCTGAAGGAAAGTATCGGCTTTGAAACGTTCATCAGCAATGTCAAGGCCTCCCTCGGTACGACCCATGTAAGAGTTGCAGGCACTGCCGGGCCAGTTGTAAGGAAAGTGGCAGTTTTCAGCGGAAGCTTCGATGATGATCTTGAGGCTGTAATGCGTTCATGTCCTGATGTTGTCGTTACAGGAGAACTGAAACACCATACTGCACTGGATGCGAGGGAAGCAGGCCTGTGTTTTATCGCCGCTGGCCATTTCAGTACTGAAAGGGTAGTGGTGCCGTATCTTGCCGGCCAATTGGCAGCGAGATTCCCGTTGGTGGATGTAAGATGTTTCGAACAGGAGAATGACCCTTTTATTACTTATTGACTTACTACGCCTTATAGATTATCATAAGTTTCGGAAAACGTGAATGCATGAGTAAGTTGGATAATCGCGGGTACAGTGCCGAAAGGCCGTATCTGAGGAAAGTCCGGGCTCCACAGGGCAGGGTGCCGGGTAACACCCGGTGAAGGCGACTTCAAGGAAAGTGCAACAGAAATATACCGCTCAGCATGTGATGCCGTGCATCACTGCCGAGTAAGGGTGGAAAGGTGAGGTAAGAGCTCACCAGCGGCATGGCGACTTGCCGGTCTATGTAAACCCCACCTGGAGCAACACCGCAGAGGGACATATGGTGGCCCGCCAGTCCCGGGCAGGTGGCTGGAGCCATGCAGCAATGCATGGCCTAGATAGATGATTATCCACGACAGAACCCGGCTTACAGACTTACTCATCAGATATCAGAAACACCGGCTTTAAGGCCGGTGTTTCTGTTTCTGCACTAAAATATCGGCTTTTTGTGACGGCCTATCAGATCGTTTATCAGAGCCTGAACTTGCCGATGGCCTGCTGCAGTTCTTCTGAAGATTTCCTGAGCTCGTCCGCAAAGCGGGACAGTTCTTCAATGAACGAAAGCTGTTCTTCCGTTGAGGCTGTGACTTCCTGTGTGGAAGCAGCCGTTTGCTGCGAGACCGCGGAGATGTTCTGGATGGAATTTATGGCCTGTGTCTTGTTTTCCTCCATTTCGGCGACACCTGACATTATCTGTTCCACCTGTACCGAAAGGTTCTCCATGGATTCCTTTATCCTGGTGAATATCTGTATCGTTCCCTGTACAGCTTCATTCTGAGATTTCAGGAAAGCTTCGGTGTCGTTTGCCCTGTCTGCGGTTCTGGCCGTGAGGTCCTGTGTGGCTTTGATAATATTCGTGATTTCACGTGCAGACTTCATTGACATTTCTGCCAGTTTCCTCACTTCATCGGCAACCACAGCAAAACCTCTGCCGGCTTCTCCTGCCCTGGCAGCTTCTATTGCGGCGTTGAGCGACAGCAGATTGGTCCGGTCAGCAATGTCGCTGATGACTTTAATAATTTTTCCTATGGATTTGGACTGCGCTTCGAGATTCTTGATGTCTTCTATTATTTCTCTTGTAATATCCGTAGTTCTGCCCGCCTTGACATCGAGGTCTTCGACGGTGGCAAGCCCGTTCATGGTCAATGATTTTGTCTCGCCTGTAAGTTCGCCGATCAGTCTGGCGCTCTTTACAACATCGTTTATCTTCTGGTCAAGTATGCTTATCTTTCTGACACCCTGTTCGGCATCGGAAGCCTGGGCACCTGCACCTGATGCAATTTCCTGGATCGCGCGGGTTATATCCTTCGAAACTTCTGACACATGATGTGATGTAGAAGAAACGATCTCCGCTGATCCTGTGACTTTTTCCGCAACAGCCGATGTCTGCTCGATAAGGTTCCTCATGCTGGCGATCATGGAATTTATGCTCCTGGTCAGTTTGCCAAGTTCGTCTTTTCTCCTTGACTGCAAAGTAACGGTCAGATCTCCCGAAGCAGCTCTTGCAGAGGCGTTTATGATCCTGTTTATGGTCCGGCTCATGCTGTTGGCCATGATTATCCCTGCCGTGAATGCTATGATGACGGCGGCAACGCATGAGAACACAGTGGAGATTATGATCTGGCCGAACGATGCTTGGAGGACCCTGCCAGGTATCAGGTTTATCAAAGTCATACCGGTCTGGGATATCTTCCTGAAAACCATGAGGAAATTTTCCCCGTCCAGGTCAACGGTCTCATAGCCGCTGGTTTCCGCCGAACTTGCCAGTCTTTTGTAAAAGTCATGTTCGGTAATGGTGCTGGAACCGGTAACATCGACTGCGTTTTCGATGATCCTGTTGTCCGGCGTTACAAGGATAAACTGCTGCCCGCCATAAATCAGCTGTGATTCGCACATATCAACTAAAAGGTCCGGATTCAGATCGATTATCAGAATACCTAAAACTTTTGCGTTTTTCGTGCTTCTGATGAGCCATGCGAAAGAAAGTGAGTATGAATCCTCTGCCTGACCCAGTACTGCGTCCAGTTCTTCATGCCTGCCGAACCAGGCTTTGTGTGACTCGCCTGATTCAAGCGTTTTTACCAGGGGAGATCCCGCAATATCGCTATACCTGACATCGCCCTGGAATATGGTTGATATGGTGTTGATGTCTTCGTTTTTCGGGATTATTATAATGTTTTTGATATCCTGTGTGAAGTGAGCTACGTTGATCAGTGTCTGCCTGGCATTTTTGAGCGTTTCAGCCTGTTCGACGATATCGCCTTCCTTGTATTTGCCCGTCAGGTAGTTTTGGATGTCGTTATCGGAGAAAATCTGACCGGCCAGGCTTTCCACCGTTTCGAGAATGACCTCGAGATATTTTCCGCTGTTCTCCATGGACGACAGGGATGTTCCCGTCATATTGGTCCTTGCCATCCTTGACGAGGTCGAATATGTCATGATACCCTGCATGGCTATCAGCGAGATTGGGATAAGAAATACAAGGATCAGCTTTGTACGGATTTTTCTGATTTCCAGTGAGATCTGCGGCAGTTTCTTCAGAAAACCTGCTACTGCTCTAATAGTTTCATGGACAGAAGACAGAATTTTCATAGGCCGATACCAGCTTTCGTACATATTATTTCTATATTTATATTATTATTTCTATAATTAGACATAAAAAGCCAGAAATCCTCTTTTTTTGTTGAAATAATTCAATTTTACGGAAATTATCGTACAGCGTGAAATGACTGTGGCGATGTACAACTCTGGAATATAAGCCAGGAATGTGATATAGTGTTAAGGGAGAATCCGGGGGACAGCCCTGTGATGTATGCAGCCCTATTTGAATCTTTCACCGGGGGTGTTGTTTTGAAAGGCAGGAAAGTACGAAAGAAAAAACGCAAGCAGGAAAAGCAGGTCCAAATGGCATATCTCAATGAAATCCAGGGGATTCTGGTACTCGCTTTGGGAATACTGATGCTGCTCAGTTTTTACATAAAGAACTCGATAGGGCAGTTCGGTGTGTTCCTTAGGGACGCATCTCTTGGAATACTTGGCCTTCCGGCATTTCTCATACCTCCGCTGGTAATCCTGTACGGAGTGCTCATGATAGTCGCATACGACAAGATAGACATGAAGAGAAAACCTTTGTACATATTCATACTCTTTGCACTCGTATCGGCACTTATCCAGACAGGGATCTACAAGCCCGAAGAATACACTGGACTAACCCCGATAAAGGCGCTTGAACGTTTCTACACCGAAGGCGCAGCGCTTTCGGGAGGAGGCGTGATTGGCGGCCTTATCAGCCTTCCTTTTCTTGTTACGTTCCAGGTACCTGGAACCATCATAATACTGACAGCATTGTCGCTCATAGATATAATACTGCTGACCAACAGATCGATCGCCGATTTCATCAGGAACATACGGAACCTTTTTGCAGGTAGAAGGAAGCAGCGTCACGCGGATGAACCGGATGCCGACGACATGCAGCCCGTGGTCGAGGAAGACGGGGACGAAATTACACTGCGTTTCGACAAGCCGAAGGTTATTGATTTCAGGATAGAAAAAACGGCAAGGGAACTCAAAAAGCAGCAGAAGAGCAGGAGAGGCATGGCAAAGGAAGACGCTGTCCCTGACGATCCGGCCGAACCAGGGATAGATACGGTGACAGATAATGAAATCGGTTTTGTTGAAGATTTTCCGTCTGATACAGAGGTATCGCCGGACGAACTGGTCGCAGGTGACCTGAAGAGGTCCCGGGCAGGGAAAAGGAAGACGGCCAAGATTGCTGACTCAGCCGTGAGAGCGGACAGTGAACCGGGCCTCCAGGAGATCGTGATTAAGGGACCGGCTCTTGAGAAGCCGGTACTTGAGAAAAAGGAGAGTATGAAATACACATACCCGCCGTACGACCTGCTTATCGAAGAATCTTCCGATGCAGGAAATTCCAGGGCTTACCGCAACCAGGCGCTGGAAGGAGCAAAGAAGCTCGAAGAGACCCTGGCAAGTTTCGGTGTTTCAGCCAGGGTCATAAACGTCACCAGGGGGCCGACGGTAACGAGATATGAACTTCAGCCGAGTGCCGGCGTCAAGGTGAGCAGGATAGTGAGTTTGTCGGACGACATAGCACTTAACCTCGCTGCTCCGGGTATCAGGATTGAAGCGCCAATACCGGGGAAAGCTGCGATAGGGATCGAAGTGCCAAACAGGGAAGTAACCATGGTCCGCCTGAGGGAAGTGCTTGAATCGGCTGAATTCGTTCAGCATCCGTCAAAACTTGCATTTGCAGTGGGAAAAGACATTTCTGGCGAACCGGTGGTGGCTGATATTGCAAAAATGCCTCATCTGCTCATAGCAGGAGCTACAGGTTCTGGGAAAAGTGTCTGCATCAACTGCCTGATAGTGAGCATCCTCTACAAGGCTTCACCGGATGAGGTCAAGCTTCTCCTGATCGATCCGAAGGTCGTTGAACTGAGTGTATACAACGGCATACCCCATCTGCTGATCCCGGTGGTGACCGATCCCAAAAAAGCGGCGGGAGCACTGAACTGGGCGGTACAGGAGATGGTGAACAGGTACAAGCTGTTTGCAGAGAAGAATGTGAGAGACATCAGAGGTTACAACGAACTTGTGTCTCGTACCGGCGAGCAGCCTCTAATGCCCCAGATAGTGATAATAATCGACGAACTGGCGGATTTGATGATGGTTGCGCCCAACGAAGTAGAAGATGCCATATGCAGGCTTGCCCAAATGGCAAGAGCTGCGGGCATGCACCTTGTGCTGGCGACGCAGAGGCCTTCTGTGGATGTCATCACTGGCGTGATAAAGGCAAACATTCCGTCGAGGATTTCATTTGCCGTTTCTTCACAGGTGGATTCTAGGACGATTCTCGACATGGCAGGAGCCGAGAAGCTGCTTGGAAGAGGCGATATGCTGATGCATCCGGTAGGGAAGCCGAAACCTGTCAGGATGCAGGGGGCGAACATAACGGATGCGGAAGTGGAAAGAGTGGTCGAGTTCGTCAAGGCACAGGGAGACGCCAGGTATGATGACGTCATTATAGAGGAGATAAACAATAACGGAGCAACCGACGATAGTGACAGCGGAGGTGACAACGACGAACTGCTGCCCCAGGCGATAGAGCTTGTCATCGACGCAGGACAGGCGTCTGTATCATTTATCCAGCGCAAGTTCAGAGTGGGTTATGCAAGAGCGGCAAGGATAATCGACCAGATGGAGGCCAGGGGGATCATCAGCGGTTACGAAGGAAGCAAACCAAGGCAGGTGCTCATAACGAAACAGCAGTGGCACGAGATGCAGATGGCTCAAAAAGATGAATAATCAAGGGGGATCGTCATGACGATCGTCAACGGGTTCATCATTATACTGATGATTTTATTGCTTGCATACTCAACGTACAGAGCAATAAAAAGAAAGAGTGTCCTGATGCTGATTCCCGTCTGCCTGCAGTTTTTTGCCGCAGTGATATCTGTAATGAGCTTTATAAATGATGTCGAAGTACTGCCGCAGGTAGAAGCGGTATACATATTTTTCGGTATAATCCCCCCGTCGGTACTTCTTTTATATGATTACCGGAAAATGGTAGAGGATTTCAAATCAAAAGGAGTTTATGAAGGGCTTGTCAGGAGTGCTCCTCCGGACGAGCCCTGTTCATCGTTTCCTCCGGAAGGCATCAACGGCATCAGGAAGAAGAAACAACTTGCCGAGGTAATCGACGACCTTGGGTTCATGCCTGAGAACATAAGGAACAACTTCAGGAGGTGTCTCATCCAGGCCCATACCTTGCTTGAGAGGGGAGATGCCGCAAGTGCCGTAAGGATATATAAAATCCTGTCGAAGGCTGCCGGCAGTTCATATGCAATGTATTACAACTGCGGTTGCATGTGTTATGAACAGGGCTTGTTTGAGGAAGCACACAGCGCATTTCAGAGATCACTCCGTCTTTTTGGCGGTCATGATGACGAAAGATGTTCTATATACTATAATCTTGGGAATACTTCATTTATGCTAGGCAAATACGAGCGGGCAGCAAACTTCTATGAAAAAGCACTGGAAATAAGGCCTGACGAGCCAGATACTCTCGAAAACCTGTCGTATACGTATGTGAAGATCGGACAGGCAGAAAAAGGGACGGAGGTAATGAAACGGATACCGGCCGATGAATCGTCGTACCGGCCGCACTTTGTATGGGGAAGGCTGTATTCTGAAGCCGGTAGGCTGGAAGATGCGGAAGAAGAACTAAAAAAGGCATGCAGGCTCAGGACTGACAGTGTTGAAGCCCGCGAGCAGCTTGCAAAGGTTTTGATGAAGCAAAACAAGACCGATGAAGCCATTGATGTTTTCAATGAGATCCTGGTGCTGGATCCCGGAAATCATATGGCCTGGTACAGCAAGGCGAATGCCCTGGCGAGGAAAGGGCTATGGAAAGAAGCCGCCGCTGCCTGCAGAGAAGCCGTGAAGCTGAAGCCCGATTTCCACAGGGCATGGTACAACCTGGCGCTGGCGCTGGATGAATCCGGTGACAGGAAGGCAGCCATAGATGCATATATTAAAACAGTTGAACTGTGTCCCGGCTTTGCCGAAGCATACAACAACCTTGGGATCGCACTCAGCCTGGAGGGCAGGCGTGAGGAAGCGCTGGAGGTTTATGAAAAAGGCATTGAAAAAGCCCCGGGCGATTACAGGCTGTTTTTCAACATGGGCATATGCCTGATGGAGGAGAAACGGTACATGGAAGCAGCCGCTGCTTTCAGGAATGCGCTGGATATAAATCCTGAGGAACTTGAGATATATTATTATCTTGGAGCCGTACTTACAGAGATGCGACATTTCAATGACGCCATCAACGCATACAGTTCAGCCCTCAGGATAAAGCCGGCTGACGGCGAACTGCAGTACAATCTTGCCGCAGTGTATGCGATGCTTGGAAGATACGATATCGCGCTGGAGAACCTCAGGGCAGCATTGGAAGCAGACATGGCCATCATAGAGGACGTAAAGGTCAACAGCGCTTTTGACGGCATGCGTGGCAACAGTGAATTCAAAGAACTGATTTCATCAGCTTCTGCGTGAAAAATTGCCGTTTCAGGCTGCAATTGTGCAACATGACGGCGGTTTTGTTTTTCTTGACATAAAAATTAAAAAAGTTTACAATTAAGCTATGTTTCGTAAGGAAACAGGTAATGCTTGCTGATTGAGCATAACGACCAGCCGGCGTCCGGGAGCGGAGAGCCGGCACTGACCATTGAAAACTGAATAACAGGAGGTGTGTGCTATTTTTGATTTAGCTGTTGGGATTTTGATTGGCCTTGCAATCGGAGCAGTAACTGCTTCTATTATATCATTTCGGGTCGGATACAATCGCAGGAAGATCCAGGCTGAAGCTGAAATCGGAAGCGCTGAACAGGAATCCAGGCGGATCATCAATGAAGCTTTGAAAATAGCTGAAAGCAAAAAGCGGGAAGCATTGCTCGAAGCCAAGGAAGAGGTCCACAGAAGCAGGATCGAACTCGACAGGGAAATCAAGGAGAGAAGAAACGAGATCCAGAGGCTGGAAAGAAGGCTCGTCCAGAAAGAAGAAGCTCTCGATAAAAAAGTGGAGCAGCTTGAACAGAAGGACGAACTTCTGAACAGAAAACTGAAGGAGATACAGGCCACCCAGGAAAAAACAGCCGAACTTCACAAAAAACAGCTCGAAGAACTCGAAAGGATATCGGGGCTGACCGTCGATGAAGCTAAGCAGTATCTTCTCCGGAATGTGGAGGATGAAGTGAAGCATGAGATGGCGGTACTTGTTAAGGAGCTGGAAGCAAAGGCCAAGGAAGAGGCAGACATGAAGGCAAGAGAAATCATTGCCACAGCGATACAGAAATGTGCTGCCGACCATGTATCCGAAGCAACAGTTTCTGTCGTACCACTGCCCAATGATGAGATGAAAGGCCGCATCATAGGCCGTGAAGGAAGGAACATCAGGACTCTCGAAACTCTCACCGGAATCGATCTCATCATCGATGATACTCCGGAAGCTGTCATTCTCTCAGGATTCGATCCTATCAGAAGAGAAGTGGCCAGGATAACCCTTGAAAAGCTTATTCTCGATGGAAGGATCCATCCCGCCAGGATCGAAGAAATGGTAGAAAAGGCCAGGAAAGAGGTCGACAACACGATACGCCAGGAAGGCGACAGGGCCACATTCGAGACAGGAGTACACGGATTGCATCCCGAACTGGTCAAACTTCTCGGGAAGCTCAAGTTCAGGACAAGTTACGGTCAGAACGTACTGAACCACTCCATCGAAGTGGCGCACCTTGCAGGGATCATGGCAGCCGAACTCGGTGCAGACGTTAATCTTGCCAAGAGAGCCGGACTGCTGCATGACATAGGCAAAGCCGTCGACCATGAAATGGAAGGCTCTCATATCACAATTGGCGCAGAGCTTGCCAGGAAGTACAAGGAAAGCAGCGAGGTAGTAAATGCCATAATGGCACACCACGGAGACGTGGAACCCTCATCGATAATAGCCGTACTTGTACAGGCAGCCGATTCGATTTCCGCAGCAAGACCGGGAGCAAGAAGAGAAACGCTTGAATCGTACATCAAACGCATAGAGAAACTGGAAGAAATCGCAAATTCCTTCCCCGGTGTTGACAAGTGCTATGCTATACAGGCAGGCAGGGAAATCAGGATAATAGTCAAGCCGGAAGACGTTTCCGATGACGAAATAGTGCTGAAAGCAAGAGAAATAGTGAAGAAGATCGAAAGCGAACTCGAATATCCCGGTCAGATAAAGGTCAATGTCATTCGTGAGACAAGAGCGATAGAATATGCAAAATGAGATCGGAATCGAAATAAAAAGCGTGCATTGCACGCTTTTTATGTTATAGTAAAATAAATCAGGCACATATTATTATTGACGGAGGATCATGGATTTGAAAGTATTGTTTATCGGTGATATAGTCGGCGGTCCGGGAAGGAAAGCGGTCAAGCAGTATATTGGTGAACTGCGCGGGCAGTTCAGGTTCGACTACTGCATCGCAAATGCTGAAAATGCTGCCGGCGGTTCGGGAATCACATATGCGACGGCACAGGAATTATACGGTTACGGCATAGATGCAGTAACCATGGGGAATCATACATGGTCAAAAAAGGAGATCGGCACCTTTATAGACAGCGATACGAAGATCGCAAGGCCGGCAAATTATCCCCCGGAACTCCCGGGAAAGGGATCCGTGATAATAGACGGCAGGCTCGGTATCATAAACCTTCTTGGAAGGATATACATGGAACCCGTCGACTGCCCTTTCCGGACACTGGACAGGGAACTGGAACTCCTCAAAAGACATGTGAAAACTGTTATAGTGGATTTCCATGCTGAGGCTACTTCCGAAAAATGTGCGCTTGCATGGTACGCGGACGGAAGAGTCAGTGCCGTGGTCGGCACTCATACCCATGTCCAGACAGCAGATGAAAGGATACTTCCATGCGGGACCGCTTTCATAAGTGATGTGGGGATGACCGGGCCTTACGAAGGCGTGATAGGGGTCAAAAAGGAACTTGTCATCGAGAAATTCCGCACTTCCATGCCTGTGCGCTTCGAAGTGGCAAAGGGACAGGTACAGTTCAACGCAGTTATGCTTGACATCGATGAGGATACCGGAAAAGCGACCGGGATACAGCGGATCTCCAGAGTGTTCAACGTTTGATGTTTTTAAGGCATAAAGCCGGATATTCATGTCAGTATGGATATTGCCCGATATGTTGTTTGATTTGATAAATTATCCCCGATGTTATATATCCGGCAGTCGCGCACGCCATCCTTCCGGCTGCCTTTATAAACGGCGCCCTCTTTCCGGTTCATGGTGCCGTGTCCGTCGAACATGCCGTTGGCAAAACTCCCGGTATAACTAATACGTCCATATTCATCATTTTCGGGGAAATAGCATGTACCACGGCCAATTAACACGTTTTCAATTATATCACCTTCCTTATCGTAAAGCCTGCCGTAACCGTTCTTTTTTCCGGCAGACCAGTATCCGTCATAAGTTTTATTCCCGTTGTGGCAATAACTGGTGTCTGCCGTCGGGAAGGCCTTCTGAGAGCCCGCCTTCATAGCCGAGGGCGCCGTTCTTCCGGTGGCCCTTGCCGTTACCGTGCCGTAGTCCGTTTTTCCAGGTACCTTCATATTCAAGCGTGCCGTCGGCGTAAAAAGACCGGCCGCTTCCGTTGAGCAGATCATTTTCGGACTTGCCTTCAATCAAACGGGTCCCGTCAGCCCTGCAGACCCTGCCTTGACCATGCCACCTGCTGCGTTGAGCATGCTGTCAAAACTGACCTTGTGGAAAGATCTGACGGCATACTGCCTGTCCTGCAGGCTTTCCATTATGTTATTGCTTCGAAGGCTGTAATAAAATGCGGAACCAATCATAAATAAATTATAGACAAGTGTGACGGCACAGATGATAATCACCGCTTTGCTCAAAAATTTGCCTTTTAGAAGCTCCCTGATGCTGGCTCGTCCCATATTGCACCACCGCAATAAGTCTGGAAGTCACGAAAGGATTGTATCGGCTCCGGACATATTGTATTATATAATACAGGAATGAGTGTTAAAAATAACCGTCAAATGTAATAAATTGATTTCATTTTACTAAATTTTAGATTATTAAAGAGGAATTTGGGTTTTAATGTAGAATTTTTCTATATAATATTAAAATATAATATGGTATGCAATAGGGGGTTAATATCATGGATGTCTTAAAAATCTCAGCAAAGTCAAATCCAAACTCCGTAGCAGGTGCACTGGCAGGCGTTATCAGAGAAAAAGGCGTGGCAGAAATGCAGGCTATCGGTGCCGGTGCTTTGAACCAGGCAGTCAAGGCAGTGGCGATCGCCCGCGGGTTCGTGGCACCGTCCGGAATCGAACTGATCTGTATCCCGGCTTTCACTGATATCATTATCGATGGTGAGGAGAGGACAGCCATAAAACTTATTGTAGAGCCAAGAAAATGAAAATCAACTTCTTGATGCTGCCGGTCATATCAGGACTGGCAGCATTTTTTATCGGCATCCTTCTGCCATGGTCCGAACCCGTATTGAGAATGGATATCGGATATGATAATATGTGAATGTGGCAGAGCGGAGGGACGTATATTGAAAGAATACGCGAAGATTGGAAAAGGAACGGTCCTTGTCACCGACGGGCCTCTGAAGTATATAGAATTCGAGAGTCTGAACAGATACAGGGATCTACTGATCCATTTCATGAGCACAAGACACGGCGGTGTCAGTTCCGGAGAGTGCAGCACGCTCAATCTCGGGCTCGGCAGAAACGATGACAGGAGCAATGTAATTGAAAATTTCAGGATAATATGCAACGCAACTTCGGTCAATATGGAAAGCCTCGTCCTGACAAACCAGGTACATGGGACAAAAGTGTGCCGGGTCTATGAAAGCGACATGGGAAAAGGGCTGCTGAGGGAAAGCGACCTTAAGGGGACGGACGGATTCATCACGACTGCGCCCGGCGTCACGATGGTCACATTCCATGCTGACTGTGCGCCTGTTTTCCTTTTCGAGCCTTCGGCAAAAGCAGCGGCGCTGCTTCATTCAGGGTGGAAGGGAACGCTTGCGGACATAGTGACGAAAGCGATGGACGAAATGAAAAAGATACCCGGCTTTGATGCAGGAAGGGTCGAAGCCGTGATAGGGCCTTCGATCGGATTTTGCTGCTTTGAGGTGGATGAGGACGTTTACAGGCAGTTCAGGGGAAAATACGATAACGGTTCGTTCTACAGCCATATATCCGGCACGAAGTGGAAGATAGATCTGAAGGCAATAATAAGGGCAAGGCTGGCTGAAGCCGGCGTGGATATCAGGAACATTCACGACTGCGGCATATGCACGAAATGCTGCAAAGACCTGTTCTTTTCCTACAGGGGCGACAGGGGAAGGACAGGGAGCATGGCCGCATTCATGCAGATAAGGCAATAAGGAGATATCGATGAGAAGGATCTGCATATTCATTTTTATCATAATTTTTTCCATATTCTTGACTGCGTGCCAGACAGGCCGGGAGCTTGAACAGCTCCAGAGGCTCCATGAACGGTATGAATCGGAATTGAGCGGAGGCCAATACTTCAGCGACGATGACATACTGGACAAGGGCCCGGAAAGAGGAGGCACGCTGAAGCTTTTTACGACGAAACCGGACACACTCAACCCAATACTTACTTCCAACTCATATACGGCAGATTTTCTTGGCTTCATATATGAAGGTCTTACGCGGCTTGACAAAGATCAGCGGGCCGTACCTTTACTGTCCGACAGATGGACGGTTTCCGAAGACGGGCTGATATGGGAATTCCATATGCGGGACGGCGTATACTGGCATGACGGTGAGCCGTTTACTGCCTACGATGTTGAATTTACGATACAGACGATACTCAATCCGTCTGTAAAATCTCCATACAAATCCTTGCTTGCCAACGTATCCCAGTGTATAGCGACAGACTCGTCAACAGTCAGGATAGCATTAAAAAAGCCCAATTCATTCACGCCTGAAATGATGACTTTCCCTGTGATACCCAAGCACCAGTTCGCTACGGTGGACGTACTTACGGCATCGAAGGACCTGAACCCGGTCGGGACAGGGCCGTACAGGTTCGTCACATATGATGAGGGCAGCGGCATAAAACTTGCTCTGAATGAAGATTGGTGGCACAAGGACGTCGATGGGACCCTGGCCTCAGAAGGGATGTATATTGAAAATATCCAGGTAAGCATATTCAAAAAGGCAGAAGACGCCATGGGCGCATTCCAGTCGGGGGAAGTGGACGTGGCAGGTCTTAACTTCAATGAGTACCTCAAATACATGGACAGGACCGATCTCACAATAAAAAGCTATGCCTCAAGGAATTTTGAGTACGTTGCACTTAATCTCAACGATCCGGTATTATCGGATATTTATGCAAGGCGCGCGATATACCTTGCCATCGACAGGGAGGAAATCATAAAGGAAGCACTGCGCGGAGCAGGAGAAAAAGCAGATTTGCCGGTAATCCCGGGCTGCTGGCTCGAGGATGCTGAGGTAAGCACCGGATGGAAGCCAGACATCCGTCCGGGCGGAGCAACAGAGCAGCCTGACGAAACAGAGGCCGATATCAGTGCAGCGGCAACGCCCGAGGAAGTGCTGGCAGCAGGAGGATGGAAGAAAAACGAACAGGGGTATTACAAGGTCATAAAAGGTAGCCGGAGGTATCTCAGCCTGGAACTCCTGGTAAATTCAAACAACAGTACGCGAGTCAAAGCTGCGGAGATAATCTGCAGGCAGCTTGAAAAGGCAGGCATAAAGGTCAGCCTTGTGCAGCTCCAGTGGAAGGATGTGCTCAGCAGGATAAATTCGGGCAAATTCAAAATGGCCTTGCTGGGATGCAGGGTGCCGCAGATCCCGGACATATCCTTCATGTATTCCGGCGGATACCTGCCATATGCATCATCATCGGGCTATTCCGAAGCTTACAATGTATCAGGATATGTAAACACGTCCGTTGACGAGTATATTTCGCAAATTTTCGGAAAAAACGATGCGGAAGACAGGAAAGCAGCTTACAGGGCGATGAAGGAACAGGTCCTGAATGACTGCCCTTATATAGGCCTATACTTCCTGAAGGATGCGATGGTTTACGGGAAGAATGTTAAAGGGCCGATGAGTCCGTACACGTGGAACAAGTTCAATGATTTCAGCCGCTGGTATAAACCAGTGCCATGATGATATACCGGATCCTGTTGGCAAAATATCAGAAGATGCGGAAGGAGTTACTGGAATGCTCTGGGTTATCATAGCGATACTGGTGGTCGCCATCGACCAGATAACGAAGTACATAGTTGTAAGCAATATCGGACCTTCGGAAATGATACCGGTAATAGACAGGTTTTTTTACCTGACGCTCCACAGGAACCCCGGCGGTGCATGGGGGATATTCCAGAACAGCAGCGTGGTTTTCCTTGTCCTGGTACCTGTGATCGCGGTATTCCTGCTCGTTGCCATTTTAAAGAGCGATGACAGGTTCCTGCGGGCTGTACTGGGACTGATACTCGGCGGCGCTGTAGGAAATTATATAGACAGGCTGGCCGGAGGGAAAGTGATCGATTTCCTGCTGTTCTATATCGGTTCATATCCTTTTCCCGTTTTCAATGCCGCCGATATCGCCGTGACATGCGGCACTATACTTCTTGCCGTCTATGTTCTGTTCATATATAAAGAACCAAAAAAAACTGATCAGGAAGAGGAAAGAAATGAGGAATGAGACCTTTGCCATAACAACCGGGGATGCCGGAAAACGTCTTGATGTCTGGCTGACAAACACTCTTGGAGATTATTCAAGGTCATATGTGGAAAGGCTCATAGAGCAGGGAAATGTGACAGTAGGCGGGAAAACGGTGAAAGCAGGCTATAAGCTCAAGGATGGCGACACGGTACAGGTCGGCATCCCTGAGCCGAAGCCGCTGGAAGTGACAGCAGAGGATATCCCGCTGGATATAATATATGAAGATGAAGACATAATCGTAATTAACAAGCCCAGGGGAATGGTTGTTCACCCTGCGGCAGGCAATTACAGCGGCACTCTCGTCAATGCGCTGCTGAAGCACTGCAGCGGTTCTCTTTCGGACATAAATGGCGTGATCAGGCCCGGTATAGTTCACAGGATAGACAAGGATACTTCGGGAGTGCTGGTCATCGCCAAAAACAACAGCGCCCATGCGATATTATCCGGCAAGCTCAAAGAACACGATGTCAACAGGATCTATATAGCTGTTGCGGAGGGCAACGTCCCTGCCGACCGCGGGAAGGTCGACGCACCGATCGGAAGGCATCCGGTGGACAGGAAGAAGATGGCGGTCAACATGAAGAACGGAAGAAGGGCAGTTACCCACTTCAGGGTACTGGAGCGATTCAAATCCTCCACTTTGCTTGAGTTAAAGCTGGAAACCGGCAGGACGCACCAGATCAGGGTACACATGGCTTATATCGGTCACCCGCTTGTCGGGGATACCGTATACGGGAGAAAAAAGCAGAAATACGGGTTTGAAGGCCAGGCACTCCATGCTGCAGTACTCGGGTTCACACATCCGCGCACAGGCGAATACGTGGAATTTTCGGCTGACCCACCGCAGGAGTTCAGGGAACTGGTCGAGAAGCTTCGGCAGGAGAAATAAACCGGCCAGTAGCTGTTCACGAAGCAACCACAATGCATTATCGGTCTACCCTGGATAGAATCCGGGATGAAAAACTGCGCTGTTTCTCTTTCGGCGAAAAAAATACACAATACTTTTCAAAAAGATATGGACAATTTGCGACCTGGTATGTTAATATAAACTGGAATTTGAAAAAACCTTTTAATTAGTCCTGTGAGGCTGGAAGGGTATCATATAGGTATTGTGTTTTGCAGGCTTTGCCTGTGATATTATGCTTCCTGCCGCGGACAGGAAGCTTTTTTAGTATATATCTGTACTCATTCTGAGATTATCATGACAAACGGGAGGTGGCCGCATAATGATCGACAAGGCTGAAATCATGGATGAAAATGCCATGAAAAGGGCAGTAACAAGGATAGCTCACGAGATAATCGAAAGGAACAAAGGCGTTGACGATGTGCGCCTGATAGGTATCCAGAGGCGCGGAGTGCCGCTGGCCAGGATGATCGCGTCCAAGATCCGTGAAGTTGAGGGAAAGGATGTGCCGGTAGGCATACTTGACATCACTTTCTACAGGGACGATCTGAGCATGCTGGCGGAGCACCCGGTGGTCAACGGAACGGAAATCGATTTTCCTGTGACGGACAAGATCATAGTGCTTGTTGATGACGTGCTCTATACCGGCAGGACGGCGCGTGCGGCCATAGACGCGGTAATGGACATAGGAAGACCGAAGATCATCCAGCTTGCCATACTCATCGACAGAGGACACAGGGAACTGCCCATACGTGCCGATTACGTGGGCAAAAATGTTCCCACGTCAAAGTCGGAGATGGTAAATGTCAAAGTTCTTGAATTCGACGGTGTCAGCAAAGTGACGCTGAGCGATATCGAGCCTGGGAAAAATCACTGAGCAGGGTCTGTTCCTTGCTCTTTTTTTAAAATATGCAGGCACGCACAGGCTATCATTCGGTTGGTCAATTCTGCAAAAAGGCGGTATATCATATGATTCTGAAATCCAAAGATCTGCTTGGACTTAAGGATATGTCTGCTGAAGAAATCGAATACATCCTGGATACTGCAAAAACGATGAAATATGTTCTGACCTCAAACAGCAAAAGGACGCCTCATCTCCAGGGCAAGTCCATAGTTACGCTTTTTTATGAGAACAGTACCAGGACGAGGCTTTCATTCGAGCTCGCATCAAAGTATATGAGCGCAAGCTCGGCAAATATCAACTCTTCCGGCAGCAGTGTGGCAAAGGGAGAATCTCTCATAGACACGGGTAAAACCATCGATATGATGGGAACCGACGTCATAGTCATAAGGCATCCGCAATCCGGCGCTCCGCACCTTCTGGCAAAGCATGTCAAAGCGTCCGTGATCAACGCGGGAGACGGGATGAACGAGCATCCCACGCAAGCTCTGCTTGACATGTTCACTATCAGGGAGAAGAAAGGGACACTGAAGGGACTGAAGGTTGCAATAATCGGCGACATCTACCACAGCAGGGTTGCAAGGAGCAACATCTGGGGGCTTACAAAAATGGGTGCCGAAGTGTCGCTTGCAGGACCTGCAACGCTGATACCTCCAAAGCTGGAAATGACAGGCGTAAGGGTCTACAGCACAGTGCATGAGGCACTGATGGATGCAGACGTGGTAATAGCGCTGAGGATGCAGCTCGAACGCCAGAAAAAAGCGCTGTTCCCTTCGATAAGGGAGTATTCCAGGTTCTTCGGGCTGGATGAAAACAGGCTGCGGCTGGCAAAAAAAGATGTGCTTATCATGCACCCGGGGCCTGTCAACCGCGGAGTGGAACTGTCGAGTGCCGTTGCGGACCATGATCAGTCTGCGATAAATGAACAGGTCACCAATGGCGTGGCAGTAAGAATGGCGTTGCTTTATCTTCTGACCAGGAGGGGAACCAATGAAGCTGCTGATTAGGAACGGGCATGTGATCGATGTGAAGACCGGGATCGATGGAATTTACGATCTGCTGGTCGAGAATGGCAGGATCGCAGGGATATCAACGGGAATAGACCCGGAAGGATGCGAAGTTATAGATGCCACCGGCAAATACGTATTGCCCGGTCTGGTGGATGCCCACTGCCATCTCAGGGATCCGGGCTACGAATACAAGGAGGATATTGAAAGCGGCACCAGGAGCGCGGCCAAGGGAGGCTTTACTTCGGTCGCCTGCATGCCCAATACGGACCCTGTCACAGACAATGAATCGGTCGTAAAATACATACTGAATAAGGCAAAAAACGAAGGATATGTGAATGTATATCCGATAGGGGCCATCACCAAAGGCCTGAAAGGAGAGGAACTTGCCGAAATAGGAGAATTGAAGTTCGCTGGCGCAGTCGCCGTATCTGATGACGGAAGACCGGTTAAAAGCTCATCTTTGATGAAAAAGGCCATGCAGTATGCATCCATGTTTGACATCGCCATAATATCCCACTGCGAAGATACGGACCTTGCCGAGGACGGAGTGATGAACGAGGGATACACATCGACGGTACTCGGGCTTAAAGGCATACCGGCCGCGGCCGAAGAAACAATGGTGGCCCGCGAGCTTATCCTTTCCGAATACCTGGACATACCGATCCATATCGCGCATGTAAGCACTGCATTGTCGGTGGAACTCATCAGGAACGCCAAGAAACGGGGAGTCAGGGTGACCTGCGAAACGTGTCCTCACTATTTCTCGCTGACAGAAGAGGCCTGCATGGGGTACGACACGAATGCCAAGGTCAACCCTCCGCTCAGGACCGCAAGGGACGTGCAGGCGGTCATCGAAGGCATTGCTGATGGCACCATAGATATCATCGCAACAGACCATGCGCCTCATCATATCGATGAAAAAAGAGTGGAATTCAGCCTGGCTGCCAACGGCATGGTGGGCTTCGAAACCGCGCTGCCGCTTGCAGTCACTAAGCTGGTAAAGCCAGGGATCATCACGATGAAAAAGCTGGTCGAAAAAATGAGCTTCAATCCTGCAAGGCTGCTCGGTATCAGCAAGGGTACGCTGGAACCCGGAAGTACTGCAGATATAACGATCGTGGATATCGATGCAAAATTTACGGTCGATCCTGTGCGCTTCGAATCCAGGTCAAAGAATTCACCATTCGGAGGAATGGAACTCTACGGCCTTGTCTGGTGCACGATCGTAAACGGCAGGCCCGTAGTGAGCGAAGGAGTATTGCTGTAGAGGAGTTGTGCGAATGTTTGTCGACAGGTTGACAGAAAGTATCAAAAAATGTGGCAACCCTTCAGTTGCCGGACTCGATCCTAAGCTCGGGTACATACCTTCCGGCATAAAGGAGAAAGCTTTCCGCGAATATGGAACAGGATTCGCCGGTGCGGCTGAGGCGATCCTGGAATTCAACAAAAGGCTGATAGATGCGCTCTGTGATGTCGTACCTGCCGTAAAACCTCAGCTTGCCTATTACGAAATGTACGGCGCCGAAGGCATCCGTGCCTTTGCCGAGACCTGCAGGTACGCCAGGGCACGGGGAATGATAGTAATCGCGGATGGTAAGCGCAATGACATTGGCTCCACCGCCCAGGCCTATTCGGCCGCATATCTTGGAAAGACGGATATAGAGGGCACTGTTTTTTCGGCTTTTGACACCGATGCGCTTACTGTCAACCCATACCTCGGCATAGACGGCGTAAAGCCGTTCATTGACGAATGCGCCGCTTCAGGAAGGGGCATATTCGTGCTCGTGAAAACTTCAAACAGGTCATCGGGACAGATACAGGACCTGGTCACCCAGGACGGCAGGCATGTATACGAAAAAGTGGCAGAACTGGTCGACGAATGGAGCGATGCTGCTGTCGGAAGGAGCGGCTACAGCAGCATCGGCGCTGTAGTTGGAGCTACATATCCTGAACAGGCACGCGTTCTCAGAAAGATAATGAAAAAATCATATTTCCTCGTGCCAGGTTATGGCGCCCAGGGAGGCACTGCGCAGGATGCAGCATGCGCTTTCAATGATGACGGTCTCGGCGCGATCGTAAACGCTTCAAGGAGCATCATGTGCGCGTGGCAATCCGAAGCCTGGTCGGGAAAGTACGGAGAAGGCGGGTTTGACCAGGCTGCAAGGGACGAAGCGATCAGGATGCGGGAAGACCTGAGGCAGGCGCTGGAGGCAAGGAAATAAGCGCATGATCAGGAACAGCGCAAAAACATAAGCAGAAAGGCAGAGGCTGACTAACGAAAGGAGATAAGAATGCCAAGACGTAATGATGTCAATAAAGTCCTTGTAATAGGTTCAGGGCCGATAGTCATCGGTCAGGCCGCGGAATTTGACTATGCAGGAACCCAGGCCTGCCGTGCGCTGAAGGAGGAAGGCCTGGAGGTTGTCCTGGTAAACAGCAACCCTGCTACGATAATGACCGACAAGAATATGGCAGATAAAGTATATTTGGAACCCCTGGACGCGGAGACTCTTAAAAAGATCATCGCCAGGGAAAGGCCCGACAGCATGCTTCCGACACTGGGGGGCCAGACAGGCCTGAACCTGGCAATGGAACTTGCCGAATCCGGTTTCCTGGACGAGATGGGAGTAAAACTGCTGGGTACAGCGACTAAAGCGATCAAAATGGCTGAAGACAGGCAGGCTTTCAAGGACGCGATGGAGTCCGCAGGTGAACCGTGTGTTGCAAGCAAAGTAGTGACATCAACGGAGGAGGCACTGGAATTTGCGGATGAAATCGGATACCCGGTGATAGTAAGGCCTGCGTATACGCTGGGCGGCACCGGGGGAGGCATAGCAGCCGACAGGGACCAGCTTTCATGGATAGCTTCGAATGGACTGAGGCTCAGCCGTGTCGGCCAGGTTCTTATAGAGAAATGCATATCCGGCTGGAAGGAAATCGAATTCGAAGTAATGCGGGACGGGAAAGGAAATGCTGTTATAATATGCGGAATGGAGAACGTTGATCCTGTTGGCGTACACACGGGAGACAGCATAGTAGTGGCACCGTGTCTGACGCTTTCGGATCAGGAATACAGGATGCTGCATGACGCAGCAATAAAGATCATAAATACCCTGGAGATAGAGGGAGGATGCAATGTCCAGTTTGCATTGCATCCCTCAGGAAAAGAATATGCGGTCATCGAAGTCAATCCGAGGGTGAGCCGCTCATCGGCTCTTGCTTCAAAAGCCTCAGGTTATCCCATTGCAAGGGTGGCCACAAAGATAGCAATCGGCTATTCACTCGATGAGATCGGAAACAAGGCTGCTGGTAAGACCCTAAAATCCTTTGAGCCGGTCCTGGATTACATAGTGCTGAAGATACCCAAATGGCCGTTCGACAAGTTCGTCCGTGCCGACAGGACGCTAGGAACACAGATGAAGGCGACCGGAGAGGTCATGGCAATAAGCGATACCTTTGAAGGAGCCCTGATGAAGGCCGTAAGGTCGCTTGAACTCGGTATTTCCACACTTGAGCAGCAGATGTTCAGGAATTACAGTGCCGAAGAAATCGAATCGAAACTTGCCAAAGCCGATGACGAAAGGCTGTTTGCGATAGCGGAAGCGCTGAGGAGAGGCGTTACTGTAGAAAGGGTATATGAAATAACCAAAATCGATCCGTGGTTCCTGAACAGGATCCTGAACATCGTAAGGATGGAGGAATCCCTCAAAATGCGGACAAAGGAGACGCTTGATCCGGATACAGTCCGCAGGGCCAAGGAAATGGGATTCACGGACGAAACGATAGCAGGATACACCGGATGCAGTCCCGATGACATCAGGGAACTCAGGAAATCGTACGGAGTAAATGCAGCATTCAGATCTGTAGATACTTGCACCGGCCATTTCGAAGCGGTGTCGCCATATTATTATTCCGTTTACGGACAATGCGGCAAAACTGCAGGTTCTGACAAAAGGAAGATCATGGTCATCGGATCCGGCCCCATACGAATAGGCCAGGGAATCGAGTTCGACTACTGTTCGGTGCATTCTGTCTGGGCGCTTAAGGAACTTGGATATGAGACAGTCATTGCAAACAACAATCCTGAGACGGTCAGCACTGATTTCGATACTGCGGACAGGCTGTATTTCGAGCCTCTGACAGTCGAGGACGTCATGAATATCATAGAGTATGAAAAGCCTGAGGGCGTTATAGTGCAGTTCGGCGGCCAGACGGCAATTAAACTGGTCAACAGTCTGAACAGGCTTGGCGTCAGGATACTCGGAACCCAGGCCTGTGACGTCGATGCGGCCGAAGACAGGGAAAAGTTCGACGGTATACTTGAAAAGGTCGGCATACCCAGGCCGAAAGGAAAGGCCGTCTTTACGCTCGAAGAGGCGCTGGCTGCCGCAAATGAGCTGATTTACCCGGTGCTGGTGCGCCCGTCTTATGTCCTTGGCGGTCAGGGGATGGAAATAGCTTATAACGACAAGGATATCATCGAGTTCATGGGGATCATCAACAGGGTCAGGCAGGAGCATCCGGTCCTGATCGACAAGTACCTGATGGGGAAAGAGATAGAAGTCGATGCCATATCCGACGGAGAAGATATCCTTATACCAGGCATAATGGAACACCTGGAACGCGCCGGAGTACACTCGGGTGACAGTATATCGGTTTATCCGGCCATTTCCCTGGGCCGGCCGGTCGTTGACAAAATAGTCGACTACACGGAGAGGCTGGCAAAGGCACTGAATGTGGTTGGCATGATCAACATCCAGTACGTGCTTTACAATGACGAGATATATGTCCTTGAGGTAAACCCCAGGTCGAGCAGGACCGTGCCGTACATAAGCAAGGTCACAGGCATACCGATGGTGAACGTGGCAACGAAGGTAATGACCGGAATGAAACTGAAAGATCTGGGATACGGGACAGGATTGTACGGAACGAAGGACCATGTGGCCATAAAAGTGCCCGTCTTCTCTTTTGAAAAGCTGCATGACGTGGATGTGAGCCTGGGGCCGGAAATGAAATCCACGGGTGAAGTCCTCGGCATAGGCAGGAATTTCCATGAAGCGCTTTATAAAGGCATGATGGCCACCGGGATGAAGCTGCCTTCGCCGGGAGGAGGTATCCTTATGACTGTAAGGGATTCGGACAAAACAGAATTGATCGGCATTGCTGAACAGTTTGAAAAGCTTGGATTCACGCTTTGGGCTACTGGCAAGACTGCAAGGACGCTCAATATGCACGGCATAGCCACAAATGCGGTGAAAAAGATAGGGGAAGGCTCTCCCGACCTGCTGGATCTGATATCTTCAGGAAAGATAGACCTTGTGATAAACACCCCGACAAGGGGAAGACAGCCGGAAAGGGACGGATTCAGGATACGGCGGAAAGCTGTGGAAATGTCGATACCGTGCCTGACTTCACTTGATACCGCCAGGGCGGTGCTTGACTGCATACGAATGAAACAGCAGGGCATGATCCCGGATGTGACGGAACTGGGTGAATTAAGCTGATTTTTTGCTGACGCTGACAATATTTACACAAAAGAAAAAGGAGGTAAATATGTCAAAACTGCTCAGAGAAGTAATTATCGGTGTGGAGAAGGCAGCGAAGGGTATTTACAGGATGACCGTTGCATCGGCGCACATTTCTTCCAATGCCGTGCCGGGACAGTTCGTCAACATCAAGTGCTGCGACGGTACACAGGCGCTTCTGCGGCGCCCTGTCAGCATTTGCTCGGTCGACAGGGCGGAAGGAAAGTTTGACCTTTATTTCCAGGTAAAAGGCACCGGGACAGAAATGCTTGCAAGAAAAAAAAGCGGCGAGTTCCTGGACATTATCGGACCGCTCGGCAACGGATTCGACCTGGATATAGCGCATAGGCGCATTGCCGTCGTAGGAGGCGGGATCGGGATATTTCCGCTGCTTTTCCTGCTGAATGAAAGCAAAGCGGTAGTTAAGAGGTCGTATCTCGGCTTTCGTTCATCGGAACAGATCCTGCTCCTGGAAGAATTCAGGCAGAGGTCCACTTCACTTGAGACAGCCACCGAGGACGGAAGCTTCGGTACAAAGGGTTTTGTCACTGATCTGCTGGAAAGGGACATTTTATCAGAAGAGTTTGATATGATATATGCGTGCGGACCGTATCCGATGCTCAGGAAAGTAAGTGAAATCGCTGAGAAACATGGCATCAGGTGCCAGGTATCGATGGAACAGAGGATGGGATGCGGGTTTGGCGCCTGCCTGACCTGTGCCTGCAAAACTTATGCAGATGACGGTACGAGCCATTATGTCCGTGTGTGCAGTGACGGTCCGGTGTTCAACAGCAAAGAAGTTGTGTTCGAATAATACAGTGCAGTCTTGGAAAACGCTTACAGGATAATCAGGCTGGATGGAGGATATGATGAGAGAAACAGACCTGTCGGTGGATATTTGCGGGGTAAAACTCAAAAACCCAGTTATAGCGGCTTCAGGCACCTTCGGCTTCGGAAGGGAGCATGCCTGCTATGTGGATCTGAACAAAATCGGCGGTATAAGCGTCAAAGGACTGACGCTCAGGCCAAGGGAGGGCAATAAACCTCCGCGGGTCGCGGAGACTCCTGCGGGAATGCTCAACAGCGTAGGACTGCAGAATCCCGGGGTCAGGCATTTCATTGAAAATGAAATACCGTTCCTGCGGCAGTATTCAACAGCAATCATTGCAAATATTGCCGGCAATACGATAGAGGAATACTGTGAAATGGCTGAGATACTTTCAGATGCCGATATCGATGCGATAGAGCTCAATGTGTCCTGTCCCAATGTAAAGGCCGGATGTGTCGCTTTTGGGAACACAACGGAGGGAATTTCGGAGATCACCTCACAGGTCAGGAAGTATTGCCGGAAACCGCTCATTGTAAAGCTGACGCCGAACGTGACCAGTATTTCCGATATCGCGGCAGCAGCGGAGGCCGCGGGTGCTGATGCGATATCGCTGATAAATACGCTGCTTGGAATGGCGATAGATATAGAAACGAGAAGGCCCATACTTGCCAATAATACAGGCGGGCTTTCAGGGCCTGCAGTTAAACCTGTAGCGGTGAGGATGGTATATGAGGTCAGCAGGACAGTCAAAATACCCGTTATTGGCATGGGAGGCATCTTCACAGGAAGCGATGCTGTGGAATTCCTGATTGCCGGAGCCTCGGCCGTAATGGTGGGAACTGCGAACCTTGTTTACCCGGATGCCTGCATAAAGGTATGTGAAGGCATTGAACAATATATGAAGAGGCACGGTTTCAGCAGAGTTGCCGATATCACAGGCAGTCTCATACTGAACACATGAACGGCGGGGTGATATCTTGAAGACAAGGCTTATATTCGTCAGGCATGCCGAGGCATTGGGAAACAAAATCAGGCGGTTCCACGGATGGACCGATTCGGGTATTACTGAAAAGGGTCATCTTCAGGCGGAACGCGTGGCGCAAAGGCTGAAAGATACCGACATCGACGTACTGTATTCCAGCAGCCTCAAAAGAGCGGTGCAGACTGCCGAATATATCGCGAAAGCCAAGAAGCTGCCGGTCATAACATCGGAGAAACTCAGGGAAATAAACGGCGGAGACTGGGAAGACGTAGCATGGAGCGAGCTAGAACAGCGGTGGCCTGACGAATATGATGCATGGGAAAACCAGCCCCACAGGCTCAAAATGCCTAACGGCGAGTCCATGGAAGAGTTCCAGGAGCGCCTTCTGTCAGAAGTCATGGCAATAATCAATAGGCATGAAGGAAAAAACATATGTATCGTGACACACGGCACGGCAATACGTGCCATGATCTGCCATTTCAGAAGCTGTACGCTGGAAGAGATGATAAATGTCCAATGGTGCGACAATACGGCCATAACAGTCATAGACCACGAAAACGGGGAGTTCACCATAGTGACGGAAGGTGATTCCGGCCATCTTGGCAGCGACCTCGGAACCATCGTCAACCAGGACTGGTGGGAGGAATATATCAGGAAGAGTAAAATGCGCAGGGAACAGAAAAAAGATGATGCATAACATTACGGAGGATTGCAGATATGTCAGATGAAAAACTTATAAACTGGCTGTTTGAAACGAACGCGTTCAGGGTGTGTCCGGAAAATGAACCATTCTGGTATACATCCGGCACCATCGGGCCTTACTACATAAACACTCATTTCCTGTATGGATCAGAAAGCAGCGCACTGGAACTGCTGAGGACCATAGATGACCTGAAACAGGACAGGCTGCGATGCCCTGAGAGACTGCTTGCAGTCATGGAAGAGAGATATGCGGGCAATACGGTCTACAGAGGCGTCATCGACAGTCTTCTGGATTTCATAAAGGACAACGTAGATACTGATACTGTCGATTATGTATCCGGCGGCGAAAGAAGGGACTGGTTTTTTTCTCTCCTTGCTGCCAAAGGTCTCGGCAAGCCCCACTTAACCATATACAAGGACCTCTCTGCTGTCATTACTGAAAATGGCGCAACGAGGGCAGCGGATTCAATAAACGGTGCCAGGGTGCTGCATATAGCCGATCTCATCACAGAAGCATCAAGCTATGAAAGGGCATGGATACCAGCTATAAAGAATTTATGCGGCAGGATGACCTGTACTGTTGTCATTGTCGACAGGATGCAGGGAGGATCCGGGGTGCTTGAAAAACACGAGGTACGCACCTTTGCAATGGTATCCATAGGTAAAAGCTTTTTCGACAAGGCTCTCGAAATGGGCAGGATAAATCATGCCCAGTACGATATGCTCCTGAAATACGCTTCTGACCCGCACGGATCCATGAAAGCGTTCCTTGAAGAGCATCCTTGGTTTATCGAAAAAGCGCTTAACTCGGATGAACGTACAAGGGAAAGGGCCCGGCACTGCATCGAGAACGGCATATACAGGTAAAGGCCGGCGACTGAGCAGAAACCAACGAAGCATGCAAGGCTGCAGGGAATGGAATTGATGCGAAAATGAAAGTGGAAGTAAATGCAAAAGTAGTTTCAGTTCTTGCGATCCTGATAATTGCGGTACTGTTAACAGTAACAGTTACCGGCTGTTCAGCGACAGGCGGAAATGATACGGAAAACCCTGCAGAGCAGACGGAGAACGGAACAGGAAAACACGAGGGAATACCTCCGGGTGAAAAAGGCGAAATCGGCAATGCAGGCGGCAAGAATGACAATACCGGCAGGGAAGAAAGCAGAACCGGTGATCCGTGCGCAAAAGATTGGGAGAGCGGAACCGGTAACAGCCATGTGCCTGAAGGGCCTGGCAGCATTTCTGAAAAACTTGGGAAGATGAGCCTCGATGAGAAAATAGGGCAGATGTTCATAATAGGAGTGGATGGAACATCTGTGGATGAGGACATGAAAAACGTGATCAACTCCCGGAAACCCGGGGGTATTATTCTTTTCAGCGGCAATATAACTGGTCCGGAACAGCTCACTGATTTCATGAACGCCATGAAAGCGGCCAATTCGGGCAATATACCGCTTTTTGTCTCAATAGACGAGGAAGGATGACGCATAACCCGGCTGCCGGAACAGTTGACAGCGCTGCCTTCTGCCATGTCCGTAGGTGAGATTGATGATGCTGCTTTCACGTACAGGATCGGCAGGCTGCTCGCTGCAAAGATAAAGGCTTTCGGCATCAATATGGACTTTGCGCCGGTTCTTGACATCTTCAGCAATCCGAACAATACCGTTATAGGCGACAGGGCATACGGTACGACTCCACAGTCGGTCGAAAAGCACGGGATACAGGTGATGAAAGGACTGCGCGATGAAGGAATCGTTGCTGTGGTCAAGCATTTCCCGGGCCATGGAGACACGGATGCCGACTCCCATTACGGACTGCCTTCAGTTGGGCATAATAAAGACAGGCTGGCCGGCTTCGAACTTATCCCGTTCAGAAAGGCTTTCAGTGAAGACGCGGACGCTGTGATGGTCGCACATATACTTGTGGAGTCACTGGACCGCGATCTGCCGGCTTCGCTTTCGCCCGTGATCATAGGCGGCCTGCTCAGGGAAGAGATGGGTTTTGATGGTGTCGTGATAACGGACGACATGACCATGAGAGCGATAACCGACAATTTTGACATTGGCGAAGCGGCTGTAAGATCAGTCGTTGCAGGCAGCGATATCATACTCGTATGTCACGGGCGCGACAGGCAGGCTGAAGCCATGGATGCAGTAAAAAAAGCAGTTGAAGAAGGCGTCATCGATGAGGCAAGGATCGACGAGAGCGTTGCGAGGATACTGAAGCTCAAGGAGAAATACGGACTGAATGACAATGCTGTCGGATATCCCGATGTTGACAGGCTCAATGAAAAAATTGAAGGGGTATTGTCGAAATGGTATAATTCGAAATGGTATAATGATAACTAATCAACAGGCAATGGTTACAGGAGGCAGAAATTGGCTGTAAGAGAAAGCAACATCGTATCGGAAGATGAAATAACAAGGCAGGAAACTTTCATGCATTCCGTCAGGGAACTGGATCCGGGGGCCGACAGAAAATATTTCATCCACACTTTCGGCTGCCAGATGAACGAGAACGATTCTGAGAAGCTGGCGGGAATGCTTGAATCCATGGGATACAGGCGTACCGATGACCCTGAAGGCTCAGACCTTATCCTGTTCAACACATGCTGTGTAAGGGAACATGCTGAACAGAAGGTATACGGCCACCTGGGCAGGCTGAAACCTCTCAAGGCCCGCAGGCCCGGGCTGGTGATCGCTGTATGCGGATGCATGATGCAGCAGGAAGAGGTCGTTGCGCATATACTTGAAAAATACAGCCACGTGGATCTTATTTTCGGGACCCACAATCTGCACAGGTTCCCGGAGCTTTTGTACAATGCCATAACTGGTGATGCTCCGGTCACCGATATAAGCTCCGGTGACGGACTGATAGCAGAGGGGCTCCCGATCAGGCGCGAACACGGTGTGAAGGCCTGGCTCACGATAATGTACGGCTGCAATAACTTCTGCTCTTACTGCATCGTTCCGTATGTCAGAGGGCGCGAAAGGAGCCGCAGGATGTCTGATATCCTCGACGAAGCAAGGCTTCTTGCGCGTCAGGGATACAGGGAGATCACGCTCCTGGGTCAGAATGTGAACTCATACGGGCTCGACAGGAATGACGGGAGCAGTTTTGCGGCACTGCTTCGCAGCCTGGAGGAAGTTGACGGGATAGAAAGGATCCGTTTCATGACTTCCCATCCCAAGGATCTGTCGGACGAGCTTATCCTCGCCATGAGAGACTGCAGCAAGGTGTGTGAGCACCTGCATCTGCCGGTACAGGCAGGGAGCAACAGGATACTCGCTGAAATGAACAGGAAATATACGCGCGAACACTATTTTGACCTTGTGGACAGGGTCAGGGAACAGATTCCCGGCATTTCGATCACCACGGATATAATAGTCGGGTTCCCGGGAGAAACGGAAGAGGACTTCGGGCAGACGCTGGACCTAGTTGAAAGGGTCAGGTTCGACTATGCATATACTTTCCTTTATTCCAGGAGGACAGGCACTCCTGCGGCCAAAAAAGCTGAACAGGTAAGCGAGGATGTAAAGAAGAAAAGGTTCGATGAACTTCTGAAACTCCAGAACAGTATCAGCGGCGAAATAAATGAAAAGCTTGCCGGGACTGTCACCGAGATACTTGTGGAAGGTCCCAGCAAAAACAATATCAGGATGATGACGGGACGAACGAGAACAAACAAGATAGTGAATTTTGCGGGAGGTTCCGAACTGGCCGGAAAAATTGTCTACGTGAGGATAGACCGGACCGGCACGTGGTCACTTGACGGCACGCTTGTCTGACCCGTGAGTCTTGGGGCCGGACAGCCTGAAATGCGGTTGCCCGCAAATGAACATAAGATATCTACAAGTGAGGTCGATACTTTTGTCAGTTACCCCAATGATGCAGCAATATCTGGACATAAAAGAACAATATAAAGACTGCATTCTCATGTTCAGGCTCGGCGACTTCTATGAGATGTTTTTCGACGATGCAGTGGTTGCGTCAAGGGAACTGGAAATTGCGCTGACCGGCAGGGATTGTGGACTTGAAGAGCGGGCACCGATGTGCGGAGTGCCCTATCACTCAGTGGATGGCTATATCGCACGGCTTATCCAGAGAGGTTACAAGGTAGCCATCTGCGAGCAGATGGAAGACCCGTCGCAGGCAAAGGGTCTCGTAAAGCGCGAAGTCGTGCGCGTCGTGACCCCCGGCACTGTCACTGACACGGCGATGCTGGATGAGAAGAAGAACAACTACCTGGTGTCCATATATGCAAAAAAGCATATGTACGGTTTTGCAGCAGTGGACGTTTCCACGGGCTATTTTGCCACAACGAGGATCACATGGGGCAATACGCCGGGCAAACTTTTCGACGAAATTGCCAGGTATTCCCCTGCAGAAATCATAGTAAACCGCAGATTCCTTGAATCAAAGGATGCGGCCGTACAGCTCAGAAACAGGTTTGGCGCCTTTATAACCCAACTGGACGAAAACTGTTACGAAGATGGATTCTGCAATGAACTGCTGCGCAGGCATTTCGGACCTGGAGCAATCCCGGAGGATGAGGCGGAGCTCTGCATCAATGCGTCCGGAGCGCTGCTGCATTACCTGGAGCAGACACAGAAATCGAGTCTTGACCACATACAGCAGATCACTCCTTACAAGATCGAAGAATACATGATAC
>JAKOPX010000340.1 GCA_029778665.1 Bacillota bacterium
CAGCAGCGGCAGCATGTTCAGCAGGAACAGCAGCGGAGAACGGACATACCTGAGGATGTTGCGGATATCCACAACGTCGGAAAGCAGTATGCCCAGAACAGACAAGCCCAGTGAAAAAATGAGAACTGCCAGCAGATTTATGTAATAGTTTCTGATAACGATCCTATGTCCATCCCTGTAAATCAGCGATTTTTCCGTCACCTGTCACAACCTCCCGGAACTGTGTGTTTTACTATTTTTAGCATTAGTATCTGTTGCTATACCCCGGCATCTCCTGCCGTGCAGCTGGAGCAGCATAACCTGGAATGGAAGCAGATGATGTCCATTGCCCCATTTGAAATTATAGCACATTTTTGAGGCCAGTCATGATCTGGTGCAGGCATTCCTGCCGGTGCGGGAACGAAGTGATCAGTATGCGTCTTCGCAGCAGATGCCACATCCGGGATGGCTGTAATCTCTCTAGTAACTGACGTACAGCCTGTCTCCCCTGCGTACAAGTATCCCGTCCTTCTGAAGTTCTTCCAGTGCCATTGTGATCTCACCCGGAGTGCATCCCTGGAACGGCTGGAAGTTCTCATCTGTGATGCCGCTGTCTCCGATGTCCAGGTAACCCTTGTAATGGATCAGTTCAAATATGTACCCCTTCAGATACGCCATCTTCCCGTCATCAATACCTGATGCGGCGGCATACGCCCGGACAGGCTTCATTTCTCCGCCTTCATATACGTAATAGCTGTACTGCGTGCACAAAGCAAACGGATACTCGCTCAGAACTGAAACGCAGCAAAGCTCATCGCGGCCATCCCCGTTGAAATCGTTCACCAGGTACCAGAGCGGATGAGGAGCGAAAGCACCCTTTGACTCCAGGCGCTGCCTGAAGGAGTCCTCATCTCCGAAATAACCGGCGTAATACCCGTCATCGATCTTCAGATCCATGCTCACGCCAAATGCCGGATATTCTATGCTCACCGTTTTATCGCCCTTGTATTTCAGGACCCTTTCCGTATCAGCGATCCCGATTTCCATAATACCACCGTTTTCGTACCTGTAGGCATTTGCGACTCCGGTGGAACCGATACCGTTGGTAGCCCATGTATAGATCACCAGCATCGCTTTACTTTTACCGTCCCGTTCCGGAAGGAACCTTATTTCAGGCATTTGTAGAACAGTACGGTACGGCCTGGTGAACATATCGGTGGCATATCCCTCCACAACTGCGATTTTGCTGCCATTGACGCTCAGGACCAGGTCACCTTTGCTGTTGTCGCTTTTATACCTCTCATAGACAAGTTCGATATTCTCAGCTTTTCCGTCACCATCCAGGTCTTCGGAGCAGTCAATGGACATTACGCGTATCTTCTCCGCTCCGATACCGACGGTTTTGCTCCCGGCGTCAAAGACAAGAGTGTCCCACAGAGGGTCCGCGGATCCCCAAAGTGTATAGCGGCGCTCTTCTCCTTCGAAACGGAATACATTCCCTTCCCTTGTAAACAGTATGTCCCTGGCGCCTTCAAACTTCAGCCGGTAGTCATAATGGCCGTAGTCAAACCCATCCGCCTGTTTTTTGCCTTCCGCGGATTCAGGGGCCACTGTTTCGCTTTTTGAAATGATATCTGAGAACGTGTATACGAGGGATTCAGAAGCATCGTAGGCAATGCTGTCACCGTATTTCTGGATCTTCAGGGGACGCCATTCTTTAAAGAAACCCTCCAGGTCACTCACGAGTTCCTGTTTTTCATCTGTTCCGGCAACGGATCCATCCCGAGCGGCTTTTGATTCCCCGTCGGCATCCGTTCTGCCCTCAGCACCCGGTCCGGTCGCAGTATCATACGCGGTTGAAGCTTCAGGCAAGGTTTCAGAAGCAGCTTCGGCATCAGATGGGGTATATTGAGCCTGGCGGCTCCGGCATCCTGTGGTGAGCAGCAACGCTGCCGCAATGAACAGCATAGCACGTTTCATGGATCAAAGGCCCCTTCCCGGCAAATTTTGCTGATTGTCAACTTCTTCGACATATTGTTAAAATTCAAAGTTCCTGTTTACGCATATTTTTCCATCCTTTTGCCTGCAGGATGGTCTGCCGGCCGCCTGCAGGGTTTCGGTCCGCAGTCTGCAGGCCTGTAATATACGGGTACGCAGACACAGATAAGTCGCGATTGCTTGCCCTGCGTCTGACACACCTTCGCCTGCTCACGGGGTATCATCGAAAAGGTTCAACGCATGATGCGTATTGGTTGCGGCAAACCGGCTGCGGTACCTTGACAGGCATCCCTTTTCATATTACTATAAATGGAACAACAAAAACAGGTAATCAGCGATGAAGAGAAGAGTAAGTCATTGACGGCCATTACAGAGAGCTCCGGGATGGCTGAGAAGGAGTATGGCACGGATGACCGAAGATGGTCTTGGAGCTGTTCGCGGCGAACCGGCTTTCAAATCCGCTCAGCCGCCGACGGGTGCGCCCGTTACCGCGCCGGGGAATGGCATACGGCCGCATACTCGGTGCGTATAAGTTCCTGCTGAGGCTGAAGCTGCGAAGCTTCGGTGAACCGGGGTGGTACCACGGAGTGTTATGCTCTCGTCCCCAGGATAATGTCCTGGGACGGGAGCTTTTTTATTGGTCATCGGACATGAAAAACCATAAAAATCGGGAAAGGAAGTGGAATATATGAATGTCCTTATCGGAAACGCATGGCCATATGCCAACGGATCGCTGCACATAGGCCACATTGCCTGCCTTCTGCCGGGCGACATACTGGCAAGGTACCACAGGGCAAAGGGCGACACTGTGATGTTCGTATCCGGCAGCGACTGCCACGGCACGCCTGTCTCGATCAGGGCAAGGCAGGAAAACAAGACGCCGCAGGAGATCAGCGACGAGTACCATGAGGAATTCGTGAAGTGCTTCAATAAGCTCGGGTTCTCATACGATCTTTACTCAAAGACATCAGGCCCGGAGCACAGGGAGTTCGTCAGGGAGTACCACAGGAAACTGTATGAAGGCGGTTATGTCTATGAGAAAACCACGCTGCAGACATACTGCGGGACCTGCGGGCAGTTCCTGCCAGACCGCTTTGTCAGGGGCGTTTGTCCCAACTGCGGCGAAAAAGCCCGCGGCGACCAGTGCGAGGCCTGCGGCAGCGTGCTCGATCCCGAAAGCCTGCTGGAACCTGAATGCACTGTATGCGGCAGTACACCTGAACTAAAGCCTTCTGCACACCTGTACCTGGCCCTGACCAGGATGAAGGAAAAACTCGAAAACTATATAGAAAGTCACAAAGACTGGCGAAAAAACGCTTACGAGATGTCAAGGCGGTACCTGAACGAAGGTCTGAGGGACAGGAGCCTGACCAGGGACCTCGACTGGGGCATCGATGTGCCGAAGGAAGGCTTCGAAAACAAGAAAATCTACATCTGGGCTGAGAACGTGCTCGGATATGTGTCACTGTGCTACACTCTGTGCCGGCAGAAGGGACTGGACTTCCTGGAATTCTGGAATACCAGCAGGCAATATTACGCACACGGCAAGGACAACATACCGTTCCATACCATCATACTGCCGTCGCTGCTTCTCGGCCGCACCGACTGCGCGCTGAAACTCCCTGACGTGATCGTATCCAGCGAATACCTGACCCTCGAAGGAAAGAAGATCTCCACGAGCAACAACTGGGCTGTCTGGATAAAGGATATGCTGGAGCGCTACGATCCGGACTCCATCAGGTATTTCCTCGTCGCCAACGGCCCGGAGCAGAGGGACACCGACTTCACGTGGACCGAGTTCATCAACAGCCATAACGGTGAACTGCTCGGGGCATACGGCAACTTTGTGAACCGGAGCCTCAAATTCATACAGAAATTTTTTGGCGGGACAGTTCCGGGCTTTTCACCGGCGGATCCGGCATCCGAAGCATTTGCAGACAACTTTTCCGATGAAGACTGTCAGGCTTCGGCCGGACATCCCGATGGCAGCCAGGCGGCCGGTATTTCCAGTCGGTCTGCTGAAATGCTTAAAGAACTGCACGCCCTCTTCCCGTCCGTCGGCGCACTGATCGAACAGTGCTGTTTCAAGGCTGCGCTGGAAACGATATTTGCATATGTCCGCAAGGCCAACAAATACTTCGATGAACAGCAGCCGTGGATCACCGTGAACAGTGATATACGAAAATGCCGCGAAACAATGGACACATGTGTCCAGATCGCGGCAAACCTCGCGGTGCTGCTGGAACCCTTCCTGCCTTTCTCTTCGGCGAAGATAAGGGGTATGCTTCCGATGGACAGTACAGCGTGGCAGCCGGTCAGCATACCGGCAGGCAGGAAACTTGGGCAGGTGGATATCCTTTTCGAAAGGATCGACAAAAAGATGATAAAAGAGGAACTTGAGCGGCTCCACAGGTAATACCGGCGGCACAGCCGGACAGCAGCGCCGGACGCGTACCGCCATACTGCGTCACGGTCCGCTTCGGCCAAACGGCTTGACTGCGGTAACGACCGGATATAACATTATATTGACATCCTTTTTACAATGTTATCCCGATTGGAGGGCACTGTATGGTACTGATCCCCTTCCCGAAAATACTGGAGCAATCACAGGGCACATTCCGGATCTCGGGCATGACCCTGATATACCTTGACACCTCATGCGATTATGCCGATTTCGAAGCCGCCCGGGCACTCAGGGATGAGATCCTTAAGTCGACAGGGGCTAAGCCGGCGATCACAAGGGGCAAATATTCAAAAGGCACGAATCCCGGAGCAGGTGACGGGGAATATCCGGACAGCCTAAATGCAGCATATCCGGCCAACCTGATAGTATTGAGGAGATCCGCCCGTTCCGGCGCTGCCGGATCCGGTGTCTCAAAGAAATCCGCCGTCTTCCATATAAATGCATCTGATCCCGCGGGCGCTGCTGATTTCACATCACAGCAGTCATACACGCTGACGGTGGACAGGGATGCCATAGTCATCACCGGCAATGGCGGCAGCGGCCTGTACTATGGCATTCAGACCCTCAGGCAGCTCATCAGGAATTTCGGCGCCGATATCCCGTGCCTCAGGATAGAAGACAGCCCGTCCCTGGAATACAGGGGATTCTATCATGACATTACCCGGGGAAAGGTGCCGACCCTCGAAACTTTGAAAGAACTGGCCGACAGGCTCTCCTTCTACAAGATAAACCAGCTTCAGCTGTATGTCGAGCATTCGTTTGCCTTCAGGAAGCACAGCGAGATCTGGACTGATTCAGATCCTCTCACGGCCGAAGATATACTTGAACTGGATGAATACTGCAGGAAGCGGTCCATTGAACTCGTGCCCTCGCTGTCGTCGTTCGGCCACCTGTACCACGCGCTGGTCTCCAGGTCCTTCAGGCACCTCAACGAATATGATGGCATACCTGAAAGGCCGTTCACATGGACAGACCGTATGGCTCACTATACGCTCGACGCGAGCGCCCCGGAAAGCCTCGGATTCGTCAGGGAAATGATAGACGAATTCATACCGCTTTTCACTTCAGACAAGTTCAACATCTGCTGCGATGAGACCTTCGACCTCGGCAAGGGGAAAAACAGCGCGCTGGCTGCCGATATAGGAGAAGGCAAGCTGTACCTGTATTTTGTCAGGGAACTGATAAAGCATCTGAGGAGCCGCAAAAAGAAAGTCATGATGTGGGGAGACATGTTGCTCCACTATCCCGAGATAATAGGCGAAATACCCAAAAACGTAGTGATACTCAACTGGAATTATGCTCCGGATGCTGATGAGGACGGATTCAGGAAGATATCAGAAGCCGGACTGAAACAGTATGTCTGTCCCGGCGTACAGGGCTGGAACAAACTGCTGAACAGCATCGACACGGCGACAGCCAACATCGGCAGACTGGCTGAGTATGCCAAAACATACGGGGCAGTCGGCATGCTGAACACGGACTGGGGCGACTTCGGCCATATAAATGCGCTCGCAGGCTCAATGCCGGGCGCCATCTACGGCGCAGGCCTCTCATGGAACCTTGACCGGCCCGGCCAGCCGACAGACGAAGAAATATCCGTAATGGAGTACGGAGACCGGTCCGGAAAGATCGTCGGCCTGGTAAGGGAACTCTCGCGTCAGCCGGTGATGGACTGGTATGACGTCGTGCTGTGGTATTATGCATCGGCCGGGTACGACACCGGTTCTTACGGAAGCGCTGAGCACATCAGGGAAAGGCTGCTGGGTCTCGATGCAGCGGCAGCAAGATCAGCCTACGACAGGATCATGGAACTTTCAGGCGAGATATCAGCCCTGGCCGGTAGCGTATATGAAGACAGGAAAAACGATATCAGGGAGATAATCTGCGCTGCTGACGGGCTTGCACTCTTCCAGGCACTGCTGCTTGTGATCAAAAAGGAGTTGCTGGAACAGGCAGCTGCCGAGCCGGTATTGAGCCCCGGCGAACTGGCAGTCAGACTGGAATACTGGTTCTCCGGCTACAAAGCCGTATGGCGGGCGAGGAACAAAGAAAGCGAACTCTTCAGGATAAAAGAAGTGATAATGGGCGTGTGCAGGCTGCTGCGTGATATCTGAACCGGCGTGTCCAGGCCCTGGACCTGCCCGGGATTCTTCGGACCGCCTCATGTATAAGGCCCTGATGTACAAGGCCTTGTTTCATATATGCGGACCTGTACATGTATAATTACATGTATAATATAGTTCCGTAATATGGACCTGCCTCATTATATCCCTGCTTAACACGTATGGATATACCCCAGTATATGGACCCTACTGTCCGGCAGCGGGTCATTGCCTGGTTTTTGATTTTTTGGCAAAGCTCAGGTCCCTTTTTTCAGCCTCGAATACGTAGTATCCGCCGGTCTCATGTATCCGGACGCCGCCGAAGATACTGATCAGCTTGTTTTTGTACCAGTCCTTCCTTTTTGTCACCATGTACATTTTCCCGCCGATCTTCAGCCGGTTGAAGCCCTTTTCTATAAACCTCCTGGCCACGGAAAAATCCGTGTGGTAAGGAGGGTTTGACAGGATACAGTCGAATCCGGTTTCATCGAGCGCGTCCAGGCCGTCGCTCTGCAGTATGTTCACGTGTCCCACACCGTTTCTCACTGCATTGGCCCTTGACAGCGACACAGCTTCAGGATCGATGTCTACCATGAACACATTTGCAGGATCGGTGAACTTCGCCGCCGTGATGCCGACCGCTCCATAGCCGCACCCGAGGTCGAGCACCTTCCAGCCATCCTGGAACTCGACGCATGACAGCATGGCCATGGTGCCGGCATCCACCCTTCTCGGTGAAAACACGCTGTCCGAAGTCTCGAATTCGAATTCATGTCCCTTGATAACAGCCCTGATCATCATGGCGACTCATCCCTGATCATTTTCTTTTCCTGCTGCCTGCGCTTCTTTTTGTTTTTGGTCTCATCCTCCCGGACCCTGGTTGCCGGGTTCATGCTCCAGGTCCTTCGGACTTCCTTCATCAGGTCATACATGGTCTTCTTTTTCTTTTTCATAGCCATCTCTCCGGCTTATCACACATCCCTGCGGCTCACCACATCCGTTATCTCTGCGGTTTGCCAAAGTCATCTCATAAGCCCGCTAAAAGCATTTCCCGGTTTGTCACGCCCGTTATCTCCGGCGGCTTGCCACAACCTGATCTCAGATCCGCGTCAATCATCCGGCTCATCAAAAGCATGCCGGGCTTAATACGTCCGGCTTCCACAGCACGCTCGTACCGTACTGTATCGCCCAATGCGCCGAACCGGATCCCGTCCCGATATCAGCCTTTTCACCGCACCTGCTTTGGTCCGTGTGCCTGTACCTACCCCTGTATCAGCTTCACATACACTTTCCTGGTCCTCGGACCGTCAAACTCGCAGAAATATATCCCCTGCCAGGTGCCCAGCTTCAGCTGGCCGTTTTCTATGATCACCGTGCAGGATGAGCCGACTACAGACGCCTTCGCATGGGCATGGGAGTTTCCTTCGATATGCCTGTAGCTTCCGCTTTCCGGAAACGCCCTGCGCAATATGCCAAGCAGATCATGGACCACATCCGGGTCAGCATTCTCATTGATGGTGACGCCGGCTGTCGTATGAGGCACATAAACCACCGCTATTCCGTCGCTGATCCCGCTTTTCTGCACATCCTGCCTCACCAGGGATGTGATATTGATCAACTCGTCGGATGAAGAAGTTTTTACGACATGCTCGAACATAACCATTGCCCTTCCTGTAATTTTTCCATAATCATATTCCGCAATACCGCACACACAATATTACCATATTTTCAATCAAAATTGAAAACATCATGCCCGGATATTATAATTTAACTGTAGCATTCTCTCCCGTAAGATACCGCACTGAAAGAACGATAACCACTGGGAGGTTTAAGGATGAACCCTTCGCGTCCCGGATCCCTCATAGCGCTGCGCCATTTCTCGTTTCCGAGACCGATTGCATGTTCATTGGTCAGCGGGGATCTTGAGAGTTTCTTCACCGTCAGGATCAGGGAGCCGATCGGCACATATATGAGCATCTCCAAGGGCGATCCGATAGTATTCGGCCTGATGGTGAGCGATTCAGCCGTCATTCGGGGCGGATTCATCCTGTCAAGGAAAGAAGGCAGCATCACCATATCTCCGGACACAACAACTCCCATAACTATCGAAAGAAGAAAAAGCCCAAGATTCCCGGTTTCACTCCTCGGCCGCGTCAACAGCGTAAATGGCAGGGAATGCTCGATTCCGGCACGGATCAAGGATATCAGTTACGACGGCATACGCATTTACACAGAGTATGACCTGAATATCCGGGACAGTATATGTGTCAGTATCCGTGAAGGAGCCAAAGAACCGGATATCATGGGTACAGTCGTCAGAAACGCCCGGATGTTTGGCCGTAATGAATACGGTGTGCAGATAATGGACAGATCCGGAGGCACGGTATCCTCGGTAAAAGAATTCATCGATTTCATTGCCGTGCAGGAGGAACACATGATCGAAGAAGTCCTTCTGCGTTCACTCCACCATGTCGATGGACAGCAGTCCTGATTTCATGGAAAGCCTCCTGAGGTTTTTATCATACATTGCCGGAGATCTCATGTTTTTCAGGAATAATTCCTTTTCAGGGACTGCAGGTTTTTCCGGTACCTGTCCATGCAGCCCCCGATGCCCTCTTCCAGGGCACGTGCCAGTGCAAGTGAACTTTTGAATGCGTAGCTGATCTCCTCAGCCGAGCTTGGACTGATAAACCCGGCAGCCGAGATCCCGCGACATCCGGCCTGAGGCGGAAAGTGTGGACTGTCCTCCGCTTGCAGACCATAAGCTTTACAAATTTGAGAATACTTCCCCGAGTCCGCACTGGAGCAGCAGGTTCGCGTACCTGTCATACGGCGTGGGAGACCTGTTTATGAGGACAAGCCTGTCTCCCCTGTAATACCTGATAAGTCCAGCGGCAGGATAGACAGAAAGCGATGTACCTCCTACTATGAGCATTTCGGCTTCACTGATGTGCCGGACAGCTTCATCGAGCACATCCTGGTCAAGTCCCTCCTCGTACAGCACGACATCGGGCTTTATCACGCCGCCGCAGCTGCACCGGGGCACTCCTTTAGCTTCGATCACCGTTTCGACACCGTATGACTTGCCGCACCTCACGCAGAAATTCCTCAGTACAGAGCCGTGAAGCTCCAGCACTTTTTTGCTCCCGGCCTTCTGATGCAGCCCGTCGATATTCTGCGTTATGACTGCCTTCAGCTTGCCCTCGGCTTCGAGCTGTGCCAGCTTTATATGGGTGATGTTTGGTTCCGCATCAAGAAACAGCATCTTGTCCCGGTAGAACTCGTAAAACTCTTCCTGGTTCCTTACAAAAAAGGAAAAGCTCAGGATAGTCTCGGGAGGATACCTGTATTTCTGGTTGTACAGCCCGTCGACACTGCGGAAATCCGGTATCCCGCTTTCCG
>JAKOPX010000341.1 GCA_029778665.1 Bacillota bacterium
AGATTTGAACCATGCGGACTGGGCCAGATAATCAGCCTGAGATATGGAACGGTGCCAATAGTAAGGGCTACAGGCGGTCTTGCTGAAACGATTATTGACTATAATGCCGACAAAGAAAACGGTAATGGCTTTTCATTTGCCGAATTCTCTTCGGATGCGATGCTGGATGCTATCGACAGGGCTGTCTATGTTTACAGTAATTGTCCTGATGTGTGGCAAACGTTGGTAAGACGGGCTATGAAAATGGATTTTTCGTGGGACAGTTCTGCAAAAAAGTATGAGGAACTGTACAAACATACGATTGAAAAGAGGAAAAGGATGACACTTAAGGAGAGGACAAAGGTCATATTGAAAATTCTCGATGAATTATATCCCGACGCGAGCTGTTCATTGGTTTATAAAGACCCGCTGCAACTCATGATTGCAACTCAGCTGGCAGCTCAATGCACAGATGAGCGTGTTAACATTGTCACGAAAGACCTTTTCAGGAAGTACAAAACCGTGGATGATTTCGCAAATGCAGATGTCCTGGAACTGGAGCAGGATATAAAATCTACGGGTTTCTTTCGGAACAAAGCGAGGAACATTATAGCAGCATGCAAAATGATCATTTCTGATTTTGGAAGAAGCGTCCCCAACGACATGGAGAGCCTGCTGAAGCTGCCTGGAGTTGGGAGAAAAACAGCGAATTTGCTGCTGAATGAATGTTTCGGTATTCCGGGGGTCGTCGTAGATACCCATGCGAAGAGGCTTTCACAGCGGATCGGTCTGACAAAAAACGATGATCCGGAGAAGATAGAGTATGACCTGATGGAGATCGTGCCCAGGGATAAATGGGGACGGCTCTGCCATTTGCTTGTTGCCCACGGGCGCGCTGTCTGCAATGCGAGAAAACCAATGTGCAACAAATGTGATATCAAAGAATTTTGTGATTATTATAAAAACATAAATCTGAACCAAGGTGAATAAAAATGAAGATTATTGCTTTATTTTGAAGAAATGTCCCCCTACACTTTGTATCTATTGACTGTTCCGAGGTTTTGCAGGCATAATAGACTTGCATGCATCATCTCAGTTCAATTGCATAACATTATCTGCCAGAATCATTACAGCCATATCGAAACAGAAGAAGTAATAAAATATCAGGAGGAGACGGGTAACAATTGAGCGAGATAACAGCAAAATTCAAAGAGGTTCTGATATCAGTTATACCGATTACAGCCATTGTCCTTATCCTTCATTTTACTGTTACACCGCTGGAGACGGACCAGCTGCTTGCATTTCTTATTGGTTCCGTGTTGGTGGTACTGGGTCTTACCGTATTTCTGTTCGGTATCGATCAAGGTCTTGAACCTGTTGGACAGGGCATCGGCAATACAATAACACGTTCCAACAGTTATGCGGTACTAATAACAGTATGTTTGGTCCTCGGATTTTTCATTTCATTTGCAGAGCCGGATCTCCGCATCCTGGCCAACCAGGTGGACAGCGTGACTTCCGGCCAATTCGATGGCTTGCTGATGGTTGTGGTTGTTTCGATTGGCATCGGAGCCATGATGACTCTTGGATTGGTGAGAATACTCAGGGGGGTCAGGTTAAAATATGCATTCACGATTGCATATGGCCTGATATTCATCCTGTCACTGTTTTCTTCATCTGATATTCTGGCGATTTCATTTGACGCTTCCGGAGCAACGACCGGGGCTATTACCGTACCGTTCGTACTTGCATTGGCAGCCGGGGTGTCATCTATTAAAAAGGACAGCAAAATGGGTGAGGCTGACAGTTTCGGACTGGTAGGGATTGCATCGACAGGTGCCATCCTGGGGGTTCTGATTACCGGGCTTTTCCTCAGGGTGGACAAACTGAACGGTGCATTGCCGGAAGCAGAAATTTCAGCTTCGAACCTTTTTGAAGTATACATTTCCAAGCTGCCGGACATTGCTTGGGATTCGTTTATATCACTTCTTCCCATAATTATTGTATACATATTATTCGAGATTTTCTTCTTTAAACACAGGAAGAACAGGATTATAGACATTTCCAGAGGCATTGTCTTAACGTATGTGGGACTTGTCATATTCCTGCTGGGAGTCAATGGGGGGTTCATGGATCTTGGCGCCCAGCTGGGATTGCGGCTTGCCTCGCTTGATTCCAAAGTCCCGCTTTTGATTGTAGCATTGCTGCTTGGCCTTTCCACTGTGTTGGCCGAGCCGGCGGTTATTGTACTGACTCACCAGGTTGAGGATGTTACCGGCGGATATGTCAAGCGTCCTTTGGTATTGATCTTTTTATGCGTAGCAGTAGGTATGTCCATCCTGATGTCTGCCATAAGGATCCTGGTGCCGGATATCCAGCTTTGGATGTACGTCCTGCCTGGGTTCGGACTTTCTGTGCTTTTATCGTTCTTTGTGCCAGACTTGTTTGTCGGCATGGCATTTGACGCGGGAGGTGTCGCTTCAGGGCCTGTGACTGCTACGTTCTCGCTTGCCTTCGTCCAGGGCATAGCCGCGCATGTGCCAACAGCAGACGTAGTAACTGACGGGTTTGGTATGATAGCAATTGTTGCAATGATGCCGATATTGGCGCTGGAACTGCTCGGTGCACTGTACCAGGCTAAATTGCGAAAGGCATCTACATCTGCTATTCTTAAGGAGAAATCGATTGGAGGTAACCATGGATAACCAGGAAGCAAAACCCATTGGGCATCAATTTCAGATTCTGACTCTTATCCTTAGCGAGCATCAATGCCACAAGTGCATCCATATCGCAAGGGAGAACAGCATTTGCGGCGGGATACTGACCATAGGCAGAGGCACGGTTCACAGCGGCATACTCAACTTGCTG
Source organism: Bacillota bacterium (assembly GCA_029778665.1). Taxonomy (GTDB): domain Bacteria; phylum Bacillota; class Clostridia; order Acetivibrionales; family DTU013; genus DTU013. Next base: position 2,848 of record JAKOPX010000341.1, read on the forward strand.
GGGATAAAAAGCCAGAGAAGAGAATTAGTGAGTTTTCTGCTTGAAAAGGATAAAGCAAAATATCTGCTGGACTGTTTTACCGAGGAGCTCCAGCTTTACAAGCACGGTCATGGTATTGCCTATCTGACATCTGTTCTGATGGCAAACAATGAAACCGAGAAAGGGCAGATTTACAGTAATATTGGACAAAATTCGGAGGAAGAGGGTATGTACAGAAAACTGACAGTTATCGTCGACCGCGGCATGGCGGAAGATGTAATGGATGTAGCGTTCAAGGCAGGCGTCGGTGGAGGAACGATCATGCATGGACGCGGTGTCGGGGCAGAGCATACCACAAAGCTGTTTGGTATGGAAATAGAGCCTGAAAAAGAACTGGTAATAATCCTGTTGCCCGGCAGCATTATTCACAAAGTGATGGATGCTTTGCACCAGGAACTCGGAATAGGAGATCCGGGCAAGGGCATAATGTTTGTTGAGCCGATTGCCGAAGTACGTGGACTTTTTGAGCCGGAACAGAATGATGATGAAAAACATAAGTGAACCTAAGAATTGCTCATAGATCATGCAAAGCCCTGAAGGATAAGCTGCGGATGCAGTGCTGTCCTGGACACCAGTGTGGCGGTTATTTGCCTGCCATAGGTGTCCTTTTTCAGGAATTGCATCACGAATTGCAGCAGGAATCCGCAAACCGGAAATCGCAAGTACTTAACCGCAATAATTTCATAAATCTGTTGCGCTACGCCATTACTGCGCTTTGTTCTACTGAACATTCCAGAAAGCCTGAAGATAATATTGGTAAAAACCGACGCTCTACTTGATCACTGCGTTATCTGTCTGTGGAACGCCATCTGTCTGCATAATTCCGAAACAGGCATCGGCCTGTGCCATACAACCGAAGAAGGTTGTCACAGCGTTACGATGCCTCCCGGGTTTACATTGGCTCGATTTTCGCAACTGACATCAGCCTGATTACAGAAATCATACAAGCTTTCGATAAGCCATCCAGATCCGCGTCTTTTTAAAAATCTCTCAAGAATTCCGGCCTTGTCGTTAATGGATCTTTCCAGGATGTGCTTTCCTTTTGCAGGTCATGATACTGTAAATTCCCTGGACAAATTGCATGATATTTTCTCATGCATATCAACGGGCATATCAAAGACAGTCCCTCCAACATATGGATGTATAGGAACAGGTTTAAAGCCGCCCGGCATTGACTGGGAAGGTCATTGCAGTAACAGCCATGATCCGGTTTTACTCCGGATTATCAGATTGCAGGGATTATGAGTGCTGAGGATTCAGCAAACCATTTACGGCAATGCCTCAGGCATTTGCGGCATAGAATGGAGGGATTCAGTTGAAACTTAAGACACTGTATCTGACAAACAACCTTTGTTATGTGACAGGCAAAAAGCACACTCCCAAGGGCATCATGGTGCATTCTACCGGAGCGAACAACCCCAGGCTGAACAGATACGTCGGCCCTGACGACGGCCTGCTGGGTCCAAATCCGAACAATAATCACTGGAACCAGCCTACGCCCGGCGGCAGAAAAGTCTGTCCTCACGCTTTTATCGGCAGATTGAAAGACGGCAGTATAGCGACATATCAAACGCTGCCATGGGATATGGCCGGATGGCACTCCGGAAACGGAAGTCTTGGATCTGCTCAGAATGCAAACAATACCGGGTATATCGGATTTGAGATTTGCGAAGACGGGCTCACGGATCCGGTCTACTTCAGCCTGGTATATCGCGAGGCTGTCGAGCTTTCAGCATACCTGTGCGTTTTGTATGATATCAGGCCTGCAAAACCGTACCTCATCGATCACAGCGAGGGACACCAGTTAGGCATAGCAAGCAATCATGCAGACGTGATGCACTGGTTCCCAAGACACGGCAAAAGCATGGATTCATTCCGTGCAGACGTTAGCACTGAAATATCAAAGATACCGAACAGGGAACTGCTGAAGGCCGTGACCAAGATCAGCAGCAAGGTGCCTGGAGGCATCGATATCGTGATGTGGTCCGGCAGTAACAAGGAATGGAAAGCGAAGTATGTAGATACGCTGCTGCAGAAAATTGCCAATGCATGGGATTAAAGTACTTTCCGAGTAATTCGCTGTTAAGGCTGATGGCAGCCTGCGGAATTATGGTGACGGATCATAAGAACGTTCATACCGGATGCCAGACACTCAATCAGGGTACCCCGGGTAAAGTCGCTGATACTGTTTCGGACCGGCCGCTGGTTGCAGTCCATTCCGGTCTGAAGCGCCTGTTTCAGGCGCTTTTTTTATAATAAAGCATGCAATCATTATTGAGTTTGTCAGTGAAAAAACTTATAATATTTATGTAAACGATTACATAAACCAAATGACATTTTGCACTCAATAAGAATATCCTTGATATCCTTGAGCAAAGGACTATAAGGAGGCTAAATTGTCAACGATAAAGGATGTTGCAAAGCGGGCCGGTGTTTCGGTGGCCACGGTATCGAGAGTAATAAACGGCAGTTCCAGGGTTTCTCCCGCAACCGCCAAAAAAGTCAGGACGGCTGTTGCTGAACTGAATTACCGTCCTAACCTGCTGGGCAGGAACCTCAGGAAGACCAGATCCGAAAGGGTACTCGTGCTTATCCCCAACATTGCCAATCCGTTTTATGCGGAAATAGTAAAAGGGGTAGAAGATGTTGCAAGTCAACATGGATACAGCATAATGCTTTGCAATACCGACTCGGACCCGGAAAGGGAAAAGAGGTATGTCAAAATGCTCAAAAGCCGCCTGGCCGACGGCGCAATACTTATGGCTTCCGAAATGACCGGCGAGGAATTAACAGAACTGTCCCTCGAAATTCCAATCGTCCAGTGCTGCGAATATAAAGCCGGTCTTCCGATAACCCATGTTTCGATCAACAATGAAATGGCAGCCTACAAGGCGGTTAAGCATCTGATCGGTCTGGGCCATAAAAAGATAGCGTTTATCGGGGCAAGGAACCAGTTCCTTTCTTCGCTTCGGAGGAAAGAAGGATACTTACGGGCCCTGGAGGAAGCAGGAATCGATTTTGACCCAGCCTGTTGCGCATATGGCGACTACAGTTACGAATCGGGATTCAGGATTATGAAGCAACTGCTGAAACTGGATCCACGGCCTACTGCGGTTTTCTGCGTATCGGACATGATGGCTATCGGAGCGATACGTTCAGCCATGGAAGAAAACCTGCTCGTTCCTGAAGACCTTGCTGTTTGCGGTTTTGATAACATACATTTTTCGTCGATGTTCAAGCCTGCTATAACGACAGTTTCCCAGCCGATGTATGATTTGGGCTGTATGGCTATGGAAGCACTGATAAACATAATTGAGGGCAAGAAAGAAGGAACAGCGGAATATTTCCTGGAGCATGAGCTTATCATAAGGGAGTCCACTGTCAAACAGGATTCTGTATGTTAAAGGACATACTGTAAATGTGCATGCCCGTAAATCAGATAAAGGACGTGATGACATAAAGATCAAAATCACTGTCTGGAATGACTGAAGCAAAAGGGATATATACTGAAGGAATTCACATGGCAATCAGTTCATTTCTGGACTCTACGGGTAAATCTGAAGTAAGGACGGCCACATCGATGAGCCGGAACATGGACTTATGGACGAGGTGTTTGAAAATACCGATGTCCTCATCATAATATGGCTGACAATAACAGACAGATGAGAGAAAGCTCGCTGCCATCGGGAACGACAAAACTGAAACGAGTCACTGTCCTGGTGCGCACGTTCTGAAACGGCAGACGGGAAACAGACTAATAAAGACAGATAAGGTACAAATAATGCAGCAACGGACTCGGTACAGGCATAATCAGAAAATGCAAGATACACAATACATAAAATCAAACACACAGAAAGGAGCATCTAAAATGATAGGAATCGGAATAATCGGATGCGGATCAATTGCAATCGCAAGGCATGCACCGGAGTATCACGCCAGGAATGACTGCAAAATTATCGGCTACTATGACCCTTTGACCGAGCGTGCCGAGAAGCTGGCTGCGCAGTATGGAGGCAAGGTTTTCCATACTGTCGAGGAACTTCTTGAGGACAGCGAAATCGATGCTGTAAGCGTATGTAACGCGAACAAGTACCATGCACCTGTGACGATTGCGGCGCTAAAGGCAGGTAAGCACGTATTGTGCGAAAAACCTATGGCAACATCTGTAAAGGAAGCTCAGGAGATGGTCGACGCTGCACGCATGACCGGCAAATTCCTGATGGTTGGCCATAACCAGAGGCTTGCCCCGGCGCATGCCCGTGCGAAGGAAATCCTGAAGTCGGGGGAGATGGGAAAGATTCTGACTTTCAGGACAACTTTCGGCCATGGCGGTCCTGAATTCTGGAGCCAGGATAAAGGCAGGCACACATGGTTCTTTAAAAAAGGTGATGCATTCCTGGGCGCGATGGGAGACCTGGGCGTCCATAAGGCAGATCTTATACGCTGGCTGATAGACGACGAAATCGTAGAGGTAAAGGCATACGTTACAACACTGGACAAGAAAGATGATAAGGGCGAACTGATAGAGGTCGATGACAACGCGGTATGTCTGCTGAAATCAAAGTCGGGGATTTACGGCACTCTTACGGCCAGCTGGACTTATTACGGCGAAGAGAACAACAGCACTGTTTTGTACTGTACTAATGGCATCATGAAGATTTATGACAATCCCGAGTTCCCCATCGAGATTGTTAAAAAGAACGGAGAGAAAGTGTATTACAAGGTCGGCAGCATACAGACCAATGATAACCAGACCGCTTCGGGTGTCATAGACTTGTTCGTCGATTCGATCAACAGCGGGAAAGAGCCTGAAATCAACGGAGAAGAAGGCCTTGCGGCCCTTCGCATCGTTCTGGCATGCCTTGAATCAGCATCGACAGGCAAAACGATTACACTGTAACTCCTGATTACGTTGCGATTCTTCGATTTCGCCAAACTGCACCGGATATACACGAACAGACGGCAACGAAGAAGCAAAGGACCATTAAAGAAAACAACAGCACTTATTATGTTTGGGTGGTGCCTGAAGCAACAGCTGAAGGAAATATAGGAGCAAATGAAAATCAACCACACGAAGCAAAATACATGGATCAGATCCCGGCTTGAATCCGATGTAAATGCCGGACTCAAAACGAGGAGGTATTGATTGTGAAACTTGGCGTATTTACTGTTTTGCTGTCTGCAAAAAGCCTGGAGGAAAGCCTTGCTTATCTGAAAGAGTCAGGAGTTCAGGCAGTGGAACTGGGGACAGGCGGATATCCCGGCAATGCTCATGCTAATCCTGATGAACTTCTGGGGGACAGTTCTGCAATTTCCAGGCTGAAGGATCTGATTAAGAAATATGATATGGAAATCAGTGCCCTGAGCTGCCACGGAAACCCGGTCCACCCTCAGAAAGAGATCGCCCGTAAGTTCCATGAAGATTTTGAAAAAACGATCCTGCTGGCTGAAAAGCTGGGCGTGGAAAGAGTCTGCGGCTTCTCGGGATGTCCCGGTGATTCTCCGAATTCGCTTTATCCGAACTGGGTGACATGTCCATGGCCGGATGATTTCCTGAAAATACTGGATTATCAGTGGAACGAAGTCTTGATCCCTTACTGGCAGAAAACAGCTAAGTTTGCACAGGATCACGGTGTAAACAAGATATGTTTTGAAATGCATCCCGGATTTGCGGTGTACAATCCCGAGTCCCTGCTCAAATTGCGCAAAGCCGTTGGCGATGTCATCGGCGCCAACTTTGACCCAAGCCACCTTTTCTGGCAGGGCATAGACCCGACCGCTGCCATCCGTGAACTGAAAGACTGCATTTATCATTTCCATGCAAAGGACACAAAAATCGATCAGTATAACACAGCAGTCAACGGTGTTTTGGATGTCAAGCACTACAGCGATGAAATCAACCGTTCATGGATATTCAGAACAGTAGGATACGGTCATGACTACCAGGTATGGAAGGATATCATAAGCACACTCAGGATGGTCGGATATGACTATGTGCTTTCCATAGAGCATGAGGACAGCCTGATGTCTGTGAATGAAGGCCTGCAGAAAGCCGTAAAATTCCTGAAGGAAGTTATGGCCTTTGAAAATACCGGTGAGATGTGGTGGGCATAAGCAGGTATATCGCATGGGTGCAATGATTTCAGCTGGTTGATACGATTAGTGGTGAAGGCGGTTGATCGGCAGTTTCGCTGATCAATCGCCTTTATGTTTTCCGACAGACATGAAAAAACCCTTGCAAAGCTATGCTGCAAGGGTTTTTGGTGCGCCATCAGGGACTCGAACCCCGGACACCCTGATTAAGAGTCAGGTGCTCTACCAGCTGAGCTAATGGCGCGTGTCTGACGAACACTTTCATATTATAAAGGCACTTAGCATTGTTGTCAATATTTAATTTGTCTGCTCTTCGATACAAATAATGGA
>JAKOPX010000342.1 GCA_029778665.1 Bacillota bacterium
AGTATTACATGCTCATGGAAAAGGAAGCATTGGTACCGTCATTTTGATTCCGGTACGGACATATTCCTTTTGGGTTTGAGGCTGGGACGGGTTTTTCCCTGCGGCAGGCTGGCGTGATGACAGATAGGGTCCGGGAGGTGTGAGCTTATTATGAAAATCGCAGTTGTGGACGGCCAGGGTGGAGGAATAGGAAAGGCGATCGTTGAAAGGCTCAGGAGCAGGTACGCCGATTCGGTGAGCGTAATTGCCCTTGGCACCAATGCGCTTGCCACGTCGGCCATGCTGAAGGCCGGAGCCGATGAAGGCGCTACCGGTGAGAATGCGATAGTTTACAATGCGGGAAGGGTGGATGTTATAATCGGCGTTATAGGAATACTTGCGGCCAACTCGATGCTGGGGGAGCTTTCGCCTGCCATGGCGGCAGCCATTGCCGGCAGCCCGGCGCTGAAAGTACTCATACCGATGAACAGATGCTGCATACAGGTAGCGGGGACAAAGGACATGACTCTTCTCCAGTTCATCGATGAAGCGATCGATATGATAGACCGGCACAGGGAGTGCCAGGATATACGATGATCAGTGGGGGCAACAATGCCCCCGTTCAGTGACCGCTTTCCGGTTCGAGCTCCTTGCTGAGCTTCCTGATGGCTTTCTTCTCTATGCGTGACACATATGACCGCGAAATGCCGAGCATGCCTGCTATTTCACGCTGTGTTTTGCCGGTTCCGTTCAGAAGGCCGTAACGAAGTTCAAGCACTGTCTTTTCCCGTTTTTTCAGGACTGATCTCATTTTGTTGTAAAGGCGCCTGACCTGGAGTTTCAGTTCCACTTCGTCGATCACGGACTCGGTTTCGTTGCCTATAACGTCTATAAGCGTGATCTCATTGCCCTCCCTGTCGACTCCGATGGGATCGTGGAGAGATACCTCGCTCTGTATTTTCTTTGTTGACCTGATCTGCATCAATATCTCGTTTTCTATGCAGCGGGCAGCATATGTCGCAAGCCTGGTCCCCTTGGACTGGTCGAACGTGGAGATGGCCTTGATAAGCCCAATGGTGCCGATGGATATAAGGTCGTCGATATCGCTGCTGTATGTGCTGTACTTCTTCACGATATGGGCCACAAGCCGCAGGTTTCTCTCTATCAGTATATTCCTGGCTTCTTCGCTGCCTTCCTTGTATGCTGCGATGTATTTCTGCTCTTCTTCCGGAGTAAGTGGCTGCGGAAACGAATTGGCATTCGTCACGTAACCGAGCTGAAAAACTATGCCGCCCAGCACCTCGCCGAGGAGGGTATGCAAGAAGTGCAGCAAATGAGGCACCTCCCGGAAAATTAGTCACCGTATAAGTATATGAGGGGTACTGGAATAAATTGCCTGTACGAAAAAATACCGATTAAAAAAATCAATAAAAAATTCCGTGGTGATATTTTACGGTTGTTAATTGACAATGCAGGCCTGTTAATGTTAAAATCAACAAAAATAAATGAATACATAACACACCGATGAGCAGGAGAAGTAAGTACGGAAACCTGTATTCAGAGAGCCGCTTGCCGGAACGGGCCGATGGTCCGGGATACCGGCGCAGATGGTGGGAATGCGGTTGCAGGGCTGTGCCGAATGGACCTGTGAGGGAAGCCTGAAATTCAATGCAAGAGTAGGCGCTTACGGGGGACCTGCCCGTTATCAGCAGGGTTGCATATGTCAGTATGCAAAAACGAGAGGACGGTTTTTCCGTCAATCAGGGTGGCACCGCAGAAGTCAAAAGCTTTTGTCCCTTATGCTGGGGATGAAAGCTTTTTTATTTTGCCAAAGGAGTGGATCGGTTTGTCCAAAGGGAGATTCGGCATACACGGAGGGCAGTATGTCCCTGAAATACTGATGAATGCCCTCATCGAACTGGAACAGGCGTATGAACGGTATAAGAACGACCCGGACTTTACAACGGAACTTGACGATCTGCTGAGGAATTATGCCGGACGCCCGTCCATGCTGTATTATGCGGAAAAAATGACAAAGGACCTGGGCGGGGCGAAGATATATCTCAAGCGTGAAGACCTCAACCATACCGGGTCGCACAAGATCAACAATGTACTGGGCCAGGCGCTCCTGGCGAAACGCATGGGGAAGACAAGGCTCATAGCCGAGACAGGCGCAGGACAGCACGGGGTCGCCACTGCGACGGCTGCCGCCCTTATGGGTATGGAATGCGAAATATTCATGGGGAAGGAAGATACCGAGAGACAGGCGCTGAACGTTTACAGGATGGAACTGCTGGGAGCGAAGGTACATCCGGTGTCCACCGGGACGCAGACGCTGAAGGATGCCGTGAATGAAGCGATGCGCGAATGGACCCGGCGGATAAGCGATACCCATTATGTGCTCGGGTCGGCTGTCGGTCCGCACCCGTTCCCGACGATAGTGAGGGATTTCCAGAAGATAATAGGGCAGGAAGTCAAACGGCAGCTTGCGGAAAAAGAGGGCAGGCTCCCTGATGTGGTAATGGCCTGCGTGGGCGGCGGCAGCAATGCCATTGGCATATTCCATGATTTCATAGATGATGAAAGCGTACGCCTGATCGGATGCGAAGCGGCAGGCCGCGGGATCGACACAGGCAGTACGGCGGCCACGATGACTATTGGCAGCGTTGGAATATTCCATGGAATGAAATCGTATTTCTGCCAGGATGAATACGGACAGATAGCGCCGGTCTATTCGATTTCGGCAGGCCTGGACTATCCGGGCGTCGGTCCTGAGCATGCGGGACTGCGGGACAGAGGCAGGGCGGAATATGTTCCCGTGACTGATGACGAAGCGGTGGAAGCATTCGAATACCTTTCCCGTACAGAAGGGATCATTCCTGCCATCGAAAGCGCCCATGCGGTGGCATATGCGATGAAGATAGCTCCGGAACTGGGCAGGGACAAAATACTCGTGATATGCCTGTCCGGCAGAGGAGACAAGGACGTGGCTTCCATAGCGCGGTACAGGGGGGTGCAGATAAATGAGCAGGCTTGAAAGGGCATTTTCCCGCGGAAAGGCATTCATACCGTTCATAACTGCAGGAGATCCGTCGATGACTGTTACGGAGCAGCTGATTTATACTATGTACGAAGCCGGTGCCGACCTGATCGAGGTAGGTATACCGTTTTCCGACCCGGTCGCCGAAGGGCCGGTCATACAGGCTGCAGATGAGCGGGCATTGGCCAGCGGCGTCACTGTGGATGATGTGTTCGCGATGATGCAGAGAGTCAGGAATAAATGTGATGTGCCCGTGGCCCTTATGACATACGTCAATCCAGTGGCAACTTACGGCACGGACAGGTTCATGATGAACTGCAGCAAGGCGGGGATCGATGCGGTGATAGTACCGGATGTTCCATTCGAGGAGAGGGACGAACTGCTGCCGTACTGCAGGAAACATGGCATAACGCTGATTTCGATGATAGCCCCGACATCCGGGGAGCGCATCAGGATGATCGCCGCCGAGGCTGAAGGTTTCGTGTACTGCGTGTCGTCACTTGGCGTGACCGGCATCAGGGAGAGAATAGGGTATGAGGCAGGCGAAATGATCAAAGCCGTGAAGGCGGTTAAAGATATTCCATGCGCCATCGGCTTCGGCATATCGACGCCCGAACAGGCGGCGGAGCTTGCCGTATGGGGCGACGGGATCATCGTGGGCAGCGCCGTGGTGAAGATAGTGGAAGAGTATGGCGAAAACTGTGTCGGACACGTCGCTGAATATGTGCGCAGGATGAAAGCAGCGATAAGCGGCTGAGAGCAGCATACCGCCGGCAGCGGACGGTTCCTTCCGTGAATGGACTGCGGGATCGGTCGCTTTAGTAAAAGAAAGAGATAAGACGAGGCGAGAAGAGAAAAGGAGAGATGAGAATGAGCAGTAACGTGATCAGAAATGTGCTGGCAAAACTGACAGCAAGGGAAGACATGACATCAGATGAGATCTATGGCCTGATAGAGGCCATAAGGAACGATGAACTCAGCGATGCGCAGATCGCCGGATTCCAGGTGGCGCTTCTGATGAAGGGGCCGTCGCTGGACGAGATAACTGCCATTGCCGCAGCGATGCGGGATAACTGCATCGGTATCGATCCTGACGTGGACGAAGAACTCATGGATACATGCGGTACCGGCGGCGGACTGAGCACATTCAACATTTCCACGGCAGTGGCTTTTGTCGCTGCGGCTGCAGGTATCCCGGTGGCCAAGCATGGAAGCCGTTCCATATCGAGCCTTTCCGGCAGCGCAGATGTACTTGAAGCGCTGGGCGTGGAAATCAACCAAAGTCCGAAAGGCGCAGAAAAACTGATAGAAGACGTCGGCATCGCATTCCTCTATGCACCTCTTTTCCATCCGGTCATGTGCAAGGTCCTGCCTCCTGAAAAGGACCTTGGCATCAAGACCATCTTCTATACCGTGATAGGTCCGCTCATAAATCCGTCCAAAGCTTCCAGGCATGTGCTGGGAGTCTACAGACCCGAACTGCTGGATACGGTCACCCATGTGGCAGCCTCGATAGGCTATAAAAGGGCACTTTTCGTTCATGGTCTGGACGGACTCGACGAGATCTCGCTTCTTGGAAAGACCAGGATAAATGAACTGGATAACGGCAACATCACGACCTATGAGATCGAGCCGGAAGATTTCGGCCTGGAGCGCTGCAGGCTTGAGGATATCGCAACGGGTACGCCGGAAGAAAACGCCGCCATGATCACCGACGTTTTTTCAGGGAAAGACAGGGGGCCGAGAAGGACAGCGGTCGTCCTGAATGCGGCAGGCGCGCTGATGGTAGGCGGCAAAGCGGGCAGTTTCAGGGAAGGTATCGGCCTTGCCGCTGAACTCATAGACAGCGGTGAGGCGCAAAAGAAGCTGAAAAGGCTGGTGGAGGCTTCGCATGAATACAGGCGGATCTATTTATGAAAGGTTTTTCCCGCACGCGATGTTCAGTTATAAATTAATAATGAAATCTCAGAATGATGGGATAGCAGTGATCCCGGACATAAAATGCAAGTCGCCGGCTGAGGGTGTCCTGGTCCCGGAGGCCATTGCTGCCGACCTTGCCGTAGAACTGGTGAAGGCAGGCGCGCCTGTGTTATCCGTGGTTACGGAGAGCACTCATTACGGAGGTTCGGCGAGGCTGCTGGAGAAGATCGCGCTGACGGCTGCAGTACCGGTATTGAGGAAGGATTTCATAAAGAATCGGGAGCAACTGAGAGAAAGCGTCGGGATTGGTGCGTCGGCTGTCTTGCTGATAGCATCGATGCTGGAGCGGAACTTGCTGGCACAGCTTGCGGAAGATTCGCTGGCACTCGGCCTTGAGCCCCTCGTCGAGGTCCACAGTCCTGAGGATATCGTAAAGATACGGCATCTGGATCTGCAATTTATAGGGATTAACAATAAAAACATCCTGGAGTGGGAAACGGACGAAGGCACGGTAGCCACCACGGAACAGCTTGCCGGATACCTGCCTGAAGACGTTTTCATCGTAAGTGAAAGTTCTGTCCGGTGTCCGGAAGATGTCAGGAGGGCGGCTTCGGCAGGGGCCGGTGCCGTGCTTGTGGGCACAGCCATCCTGAAGGCAGCAGA
>JAKOPX010000343.1 GCA_029778665.1 Bacillota bacterium
CAACTATGTTGAAAAAGTCCGTCTGCTTCTCTTCGCCCGGTTTTGAAAACCTTCTGTCCACAGCGAGGGAAAACGTGCACCTGGGTATGTTGCTTGAAGCAGTGTATCTCAATTCAGGATCCTTCGTAAGCCTGCCCATTAAAATGACCTTATTCATACTACCACCCTATTTATTCTTCTTAATGATCATGTATTTGAGTACCCCGTCAGTGATCTTGAATATCCTTTCAAGCTCACGCGGAAAATCGGAATTCGCGCTGAAATCGGCCAGCACGTAATAACCCTCGGTCTTTCCTGCGATTTCGTAGGCGAGTTTCCTTTTTCCCCATTCATCTATGCTTTCCAGTTGTGCTGAGGTCTCAAGCAGGTTCCTGAATTTTTCGACAAGAGCCTTCGTATTTTCCTCGTCAAAATCAGGATCGATGATGAATATTGTCTCGTATTTGTTCAGCATGCGACTTTCACCTCCTTCTGGACTAAACGGCCCTGCATCCCGATGTGCAGAGCAAGGATTCTGAGTAATTGTATCACAATGGCCGGGCATGTGCAAGCGAAATATACATAATTCAGTTTTACATCATTTTGAAGATTATTGCCGCCAGCAGAAGGACTGAAACTGCAAGAAGGATGTTGACGACAGTATTGGCCGTTATCCCTGACCGGAACAGTTTGCCGGCAAACAGCCTCCTGTCGCGTTTTTTCGTAAGCCCGTGCTCCTTTATGTATTCATTTATGATGCGTTCAGCTTCCCTGAGCAGGAAATCGTTCCTCGGTCCCGGCCTGCCCTGTGCGCTTTTCTCCCGGCCGGTGTCAGACGGTTCGTCAGGCCCTCCCCTGAGGATCAGTATAGCTTCCTCTATGAGATTTGAGGCTATATTTTTTATGACTACTATCCTTCTGGAATCGCCAGCCACCATATCCATCCTCCAAACCATATCCGTATTGTCCGCCGGCACAATCCCTGCGGCATATCCAACAGGTATAGTTTGCGGATAAAAACAAGGATTTATTCAATTTCTTCCTGTATATCTGCCTGACGGCAACCACATGGCTACAGCGGTTTTTTCCAGACCTTTGCCACAAGCACCGTCATATCGTCATACGGCCGGCCGTCGCATCGCCTGACAGCCTCGTCAAGGATCGAGTCGGCCACAAGCTGCGGATTCAGGCTCTCCAATTGCCGGATGTGTTTCAGCAAGACCTTGTCTCCCGGTTCATCATCGGTCATGACGTCCGTTATCCCGTCTGTGACCATTATGATCATATCACCCGCATCCAAGACCTTGCGTGAAAGTTCCACATCCACCCCGGGGAGTATGCCTGCCGGCAGCGAAGCTGACCTGACCACCTCTACCCTGGAGTCTCTTTTGATAAATGTCGGAGCAGCGCCTATTTTGATGAATTCCACTTCCCCGCTGGACAGGTCTATCATGGCGATGTCCATGGTGCATGCGGCATCATCGTCCGATTTCAGCACCAGTACCGAATTTATAAGGTTTACTGCCATCTCTTTGTCAAAGCCCGATTCAAGGAAACTTTCAAGCATATCCACGGCAGCCTTGCTCTGAACGGATGCATTGTACCCGCTGCCCATGCCGTCGCTGAGCGCCAGTGTATATTTGCCGCCGATCCCTTCCATGAAGGAGAAACTGTCGCCGGAGACCTTGCTTCCGTATTTTGGCATGCGCGCGACCCCGGTCGTGATCCTCAGATTTTCGGCCTCAATATACTTCAGAACGCATTCTTCGCTGCCGTACGCCGTGCAGCCCTCATC
>JAKOPX010000344.1 GCA_029778665.1 Bacillota bacterium
ATCTTCGGTCATCATTGATGACCGTGAGTAAGTCCGCAAGTACCTGGACCCTTATCCGGATCCGGGTCACTCATAGAATCTCTGAGTTCCTTACACCTCACGGTGTGGTGTCTGTCACTGTTCACTTTTCAAGGTCCATATGTCCGTCACGCAGCCCGCCGTGGGCTTTGTTTCGGCGCCGCCCTCATCGGAGCGACTTTTATATCTTATCACGTTGTGTCCGTTCTGTCAACTACCTTTTTTAATTTTTTTGCGCCGTGTGGTATCTCCCACACAAGAAACACTCCTTACGAAGAAGTGCTGCAATCGCGCTCCAGGCAGTTGATGAACTGCTGTCCGCCTTGCCGGAAAGCTGTCTTTCCGCGACGGCTTTTGTATTATAGCATCGCATATGGACGGATGTCAAGGGTGATTTTAGCGATTTTGCGTTAATATTTGATGGATTTATATGGGTCTTGTCGGGCTGCCAGATCATGCACGTTCCCAATGAGCAGCCTCATAAAAAAGCTGGCCTGTGGTTTGACAGACCAGCCGTCATGCTGCATGTCCTTTTTCCATTGCCTTAAATGATACAGCCTTACCAGGAACTCACCCGCATCGTTATGCCGTTCGGGAAATCGCCTTCACAGCCGCTTCCGCTGCAGAAGCTGCATCGGGAGTGTAGATATCGGCGCCGATCTGCCTGCAGAACGAATCGGTGACAGGCGCACCGCCGATCATGATCGTTACCTTGTCCCTTATGCCGGCCCTGACTATCTCGTCGACGACTGTCTTTATCTCGGTCATGGTGGTGGTCAGCAATGCCGAGCAGGCAACTATGTCTGCCTTCTCTTCTATGGCCTTTTCAACGAACTTCTCGGCAGGGACGTCCACACCGAGATCGACGACCTCAAGTCCTTTCCCTTCCATCATCATCTTGACAAGGTTTTTCCCGATGTCATGCAGGTCTCCCCTGACAGTGCCGATGACCACCTTGCCCTTCGCCTTGACGCCGCTGGACGCGAGCAGCGGCTGCAGGACCTCGGTACCGGCTTTCATTGCCCTGGCAGCTATCAATACCTGCGGCACGTACACCTCGTTGTTCCTGAACTTCTCGCCGATGACCGACATACCTGCTATCAGGCCTTCTTCAAGTATCGTTTTCGCATCGATGCCTTCCTGAACGGCCTGTTCCACAAGCTCCTTCACTGCTTTGGCCCTGCCCTGCTGCAGGTTCTGTGAAATCTCATTCAATATATTGCTCATTTGAACACCTCTCCCTGGATGATTATCCGGATTTATATCTATGCCTGATGTTTACCTGTCCAACCTGTCCTTTTCTTTCCCTGTACTTGCCGGGGCTGATGCCTACACGGCTCCTGAACACTCTTGTGAAGTAGCTCTGATCCTCATAGCCCACAAGGTTCGCCACATCTGCCAGCGGGATATCGTTATCCAGCAGCAGCTTCTTGCTCATCTCGATCCTGATCCTGTTAAGATAAGCGTTGAAATTGCACTTCATCTCCTGCTTGAACACAGAGCAGAAGTACGACGGGCTCAGCTGCACGTAATTCGCCACATCTTCCAGCATTATTTTCTTCATATAGTTCCTTTTGATATAGTCGATCGCTTTATATATAACGTCGATATGCTTCACGTCTTTCAGGTCGAAAACGCAGTCCGTGAATCTTGTCATTATGCCTGAAAGCCAGTATGTCAGCTCATCGACCGTCGTGAATTCGTTTATCTGCGAAAGGTATTTGAAGTTGAGACCGAATATCTGCTCCACATCGGCCCCTCCTTCCAGCGCAGCCCTGGACAGCAGCACGATGAGTTCCAGTATCCTTGCCCTGATCACTTCGAAGTTGCCGCCCGAAGTGAAGAACACATGTCCCAGTATTTCATTCAGCACCTTCTGCGAACCAGCCTTGTCGCCCAGCGCTATCAGCGTCAGCAGTTCCTTTTCCTTTTCGACCGGGTATGTCCTGGCATTTGCAAGTTCCTTTTCCGTCGACTTGAGATACTGTATATATTCGGATATCCTCGCCTGCTGTTCCATGGACTCGATCGTCGGCCGGGATGTATCACCGGTGCCGGTAATGTACAGCGATACCATGTAAAGCAGTTCGGACAGGTCGTTCACCCTGTCGGGACTGACGATGGGAAGTTCCTTTACCAGTTCTTCGATCAGACCCAGTTCATTCTCATCGAAGCCGCCATTGACCGCTATCTCTTCGATCAGCAGTTCGTCAGGCTCCATCATCAGGACCGGCCCTCCCAGGAGCGCCCCCCTGACGGTGCTGCCGCA
>JAKOPX010000345.1 GCA_029778665.1 Bacillota bacterium
AGATATTACAATCATCAACCGCGAAAACCTGCAGTGGCTGATTGACGATTCCGGATTCCCATTTGACTTTGACATGGTGATCATAGATGAGCTCTCATCCTTCAAAAACCACAAGGCAAAACGCTTCAAGTCCCTGATGAAGGTTCGGCCCTATATCCACAGGATCATCGGTCTTACCGGCACGCCTTCTTCCAACGGACTGATGGATCTTTGGGCAGAATTCAAGCTGCTGGATATGGGACAACGCCTCGGTCGCTTTATCACACAGTACCGGATGAATTATTTTATCCCAGACAAGCGAAACGGCGAAATCATATATTCCTATAAGCCGCTGCCCTATGCAGAAGATGCCATTTACCGGAGGATTTCAGATATCACGATTTCCATGAAGTCCACCGACCACCTGAAAATGCCGGAGCTCATTTCTACGCAATATGAAGTAGCACTTTCGGATGCCGAGCGTGACCGATATGAGAATTTAAAGCAGGAGTTAATCCTGCAGCTGCCGGATGGCGAAATAACCGCCGCCAATGCTGCCGCGCTGACAGGGAAGCTCTCCCAACTTGCGAACGGTGCCATTTATTCCGATACCGGCGAGATCATGGAGTTCCATGACCGGAAGCTGGACGCTTTGGAGGATATTATCGAGGCCGCAAATGAAAAGCCGCTTCTGGTGGCCTACTGGTTCAGACACGATCTGGCCCGGATCAAGAATCGCTTCAATGTCCGGGAGATCAAGACAAGCCGCGACATTGCTGACTGGAATGCGGGAAAGATTCCTGTAGCAGTCATCCATCCTGCCTCAGCCGGACACGGCCTAAACCTGCAGGCAGGCGGTTCCACTCTCGTTTGGTTCGGGCTCACATGGTCGTTGGAATTATACCAGCAGACAAATGCAAGGCTCTGGCGGCAAGGCCAGCAGTCTCATACCGTAGTCATCCAGCACATCATTACCAAGGGCACCATTGATGAACGCATCCTGAAGGCACTCTCCAAAAAGGAGCTGACCCAGTCCGCTTTGATTGATGCCGTCAAGGTGGATCTGGAGGTGCCACGATGACAAGACCGTATGAAAATCTTATCAATGCCATCATTCTGCAGGCAGTGAAGGATTATCGGGATGCCTTAAAGCGCCTGAAGAAAAAACCACAGAATACAGACGCCATGTCCACTGCGATGGAAATAGAACGATTTTTCCATTCTGCCTGGTATCAGACCATCACCAGTGTAGATGGCGACTACCTGATACAAAAGCTGCGAGAGGAGGCGAAGTCAAAATGACCGTAAAAGAATATCTTCATCAGGCTTATCGCCTTGACCAGAAGATCAAGTCCGACACGATGGAAGTACAGAACCTCCGGGTGATGGCTGGCAGCGTGTCGGCAATCCAATATGACAAGGATCGTGTACAGACCTCTCGATCTACGGACGCACCCTTTATCCGGACGCTGGAAAAGATGTGG
>JAKOPX010000346.1 GCA_029778665.1 Bacillota bacterium
CAGGCTGTCGATCTCTTTCCGGCTGAACTTAGCGCAGCCCTTGGCGTTAATGGCCCTTACGCTTCCGCCGTTGGCGACTGCATCGGCAAATACCCTGAAACCGCAGCCTTCGACAAGGTCCGATACATTCACAAGTTCCATCCCGAACCTCAGGTCCGGCTTGTCCGAGCCAAACCTGTCCATGGCTTCCTGGTAAGGCATTCTCAGGAACGGAGTCTCGATCTCCACTCCAAGCGCTTCCTTAAAGAGCCTCTTGACGAATCCTTCGTTGATCGATATAACGTCGTCCACATCTACGAAAGACATCTCCAGGTCTATCTGCGTGAATTCAGGCTGCCTGTCTGCCCTCAGGTCCTCATCCCTGAAACATTTCGCAATCTGGATATAGCGGTCGTAGCCTGCCACCATCAGCAGCTGCTTGAACAGCTGGGGCGACTGGGGCAGCGCATAGAACTTGCCCGGATGCACCCTGCTGGGGACAAGATAGTCCCTGGCGCCTTCCGGGGTACTCTTTATAAGTATGGGCGTCTCTATTTCCAGGAAACCGTTCTGGTCGAAATAATCCCTTGCAATCTTTGCCACCTTGTGGCGAAGTATCAGGTTGGCCTGCATATCAGGCCTTCTCAGGTCAAGGTACCTGTACTTCAGCCTCATGGCCTCGTTTACGTCAGAATTCTCCTCTATATGGAACGGAGGCGTCTCAGCCCTGCTCAGTATCCTCAGTTCGCTGACGATGATCTCGATCTCGCCTGTCTTCATTGACGGGTTTACAGCCTCCGGAGCTCTCCTGGCCACTTCCCCGGAAGCAGCGATCACGTACTCGCTTCTGACAGTTTCAGCTTTCTCAAAGAGCCCTCTTTCAGTCTGGTCGTTGAAAACCAGCTGTACTATACCCGTCCTGTCCCTCAGGTCGATGAACAGCAAACTGCCGAGGTTCCTCCGTTTCTGGACCCATCCCATCACAGTTACCTTTTTCCCCACGTCTGCCGCACTGAGTTCAGTGCACATGTGGGTCCTCTTCATGCCATAGATCGTCTCTCCCATACACCTTCTCCTGTTCCTGTCCAAAAAGATATCATATATTCCAAAATTGAAAATTTTATGGTTTTTCTTTTGATTGCAGCGGTTGTTTATAAAGCCAATCTTAACTTTTTCATTATATTCAGTAA
>JAKOPX010000347.1 GCA_029778665.1 Bacillota bacterium
ACAGACATACCCCTCGTCATCCTGATCAACGGCAACAGTGCCAGCGCATCCGAAATACTCGCAGGCGCGGTCAGGGATCACGGAAGGGGCATGCTCGTCGGGACGAGGACGTTCGGGAAAGGACTGGTCCAGGAACTTAAGCTGCTTGGAGACGGCTCGGGCATCAAGGTCACCATTTCACGCTACTTCACGCCTTCGGGGATCTGCATCCAGGGCTTCGGCATCAAACCTGACATCGAGGTCGGTGTTTATGAGGAGTACAGGAACCTTCCTGTTTCGCAGATACCGAGGGACAGGGACGTCCAGCTCAGGTCGGCCATCGGGGCGCTGCTTGGCGGTCTGGAGTAAAATGTATGTATAAAAGGTTTTTTTCTCCACAGAATATTAAGAGAAAGCAACCAACGGACGAAGAGGTGTGGAGATGGAGAAAAAAACTGATCCCAATGAAAAGTTGAAGTTCGAGATCGCCAGTGAACTGGGGCTCAGGGAGAAAGTGCTGAAGTATGGGTGGAAAAGTCTGTCTGCCAAGGAAACGGGCAGGATCGGCGGGTTGATATCAAAAAGGAGGAAAGCGCTGCAGAATACGGACAGGGAGCCGGAATAAAAGGAGCCGGGCATTGCGTCCGGCTTTTTTGCTGCCTTTTTTTATGGTATCATTTACGGGTGGATAACAGGCGTCCCGGGGATGCGGGCGCCATGCGGGGTGGATCACGGTGACGGCTGTTTACGGCGATTTTGCGTTTTATTATGACAGGCTCATGCGGGACGTGGATTATTCCATGTGGGCCGATTACGTGACGGAAATCTTCAGGCGGCACGGCCGGGAGCCGGAACTGGCGGCGGACCTCGGGTGCGGCACGGGCAGCTTTTGCCTGGAGATGGCCGGGAGGGGCTTCGATATGATAGGGATCGACGCGTCGGCCGAAATGCTGGGCATCGCGAAGCAGAAGGCCGTCAGCGCCGGCGCTGACATCCTTTTCCTGAACCAGGACATGACGTCGTTCGAACTCTATGGTACCGTCGGTGCCATCACATGCCTCATGGACAGCATCAACTACGTTACGTACAAGAACGACCTGAAGCGGATGTTCAGGCTTGTGAAGAACTACCTGGATCCCGGTGGGCTGTTCGTATTTGACATCAATTCTCCGTACAAGTTCGAAAATATCCTGTCGTCCAATGTGTTCTGCGAGACCTCCGATGATGTCTCGTACATCTGGCAGAACACCTACGACAGGCGTTCGCGGCTGTGCAGGTTCGA
>JAKOPX010000050.1 GCA_029778665.1 Bacillota bacterium
CCGTATTTCATGTCAAAGTCCACCAGGTTGGTGAATATCAGCCCGCCGAATTCCTCCCTGATGTACCCGAGCGTTTTGTCGACCCCGTCCATGTTGTCCGTTGTGTGGACTGACTCAGTTATTCCCCTGCCTGCGAATATGTCATCTATTTTCCCGACAGCCCTGACTTCCAGGCCAGCTTCCTTCACATAATCCAGCAGTGTTTTCCCGGGCGGCTCCAGCGAAAAATCCCGCCTGTTGGCAGTCCTTGTGTAATTGCCCTCAGTGCCCGTAAACGGCCTTGCTATCACCCGCCCCACTGCATGTTCACCAGTGAGGATCCTCCTTGCGATCATGCAGATCTCGTAAAGCCTTTCGACCGGGATGATGTCTTCGTGCGCTGCGATTTGAAAAACACTGTCCGCAGAGGTATATATTATTGGATATCCTGTCTTAACGTGCTGATGGCCTAACTCATTTATTATTACTGTACCTGAAGCCGGGTAATTCCCCAGCGTCTTAGTCCCGATCTGTTTTTCAAACTGTCGTACCACTTCTTCAGGAAAACCTTCAGGGTATAATGGGAAAGGTTTTCGGAGCGTAATTCCGGCAAGCTCCCAGTGCCCCGTTGTGGTATCCTTACCGGCAGAACGCTCGGCCATCTTGCCATAGCATCCCAATGGTCTTTCAACGGCCCTGAACCCTACAATGCCATCGATATTTCCAAGGCCAAGCTTCTGAAGATTGGGCAGTGAGAAGCCGCTGACCGCCGCTGCTATATTGCCGAGCGTATTACTGCCTTCATCCCCGTATTCCGCGGCATCGGGCAGTTCGCCGATACCCGCGCTGTCAAGCACGATTATTATGACTCTTTTCATATCGCCCACCTCATACCGGCAGTAAAAACGCCGGCGCTTAGTATATATGCTGTCGCTGCCTGCACAGCAGTACTGTTATTGCTTCTATAACAGATTGTACCACAAAATTTCCTTCTGTATATCTTCAACACATTTGCCAGCATTGACATAACCCTGTGGATGGATGGATGGATGGACGGCCAATCCATTTGGGGCTGCTGCTTCAAATGCGGTCCCTTACATCTTTCGTAAAAATAAAAAACCTGCCGCCGGCAGGTTCGGTATTCATGTATCTTCAGTCATACATGAGATATCCTGGAGCATCCATGCGCACAGGTCTTCACGCCCTCGGATGCGTCTTCTTATATATCTCCTTTATCCTGTTTTTCGCGATCTGGGCATATACCTGGGTAGAAGAAATGTCGGAATGTCCAAGCATCTCCTGTATCGATCTCAGGTCTGCGCCGTTTTCCAGCAGATGTGCCGCAAATGAATGGCGCAGTGTATGCGGTGTGATATCCTTGTTTATTTTGGCCTGGTTCTTGTATTGCTTAATGATTTTCCAGAAGCCCTGTCTTGTTAGCCTGCTGCCGTTGATATTGACGAAAAGCGCTTTCTCATCTTCGTTCTGTACCAGCAGGGGCCTCGATTTGCTCAAATATTCCTTCAGTGCGTTTATGGCCATGGAGCCGATGGGTATCATCCTCTCTCTCGTACCCTTGCAGCACCTGATGTAAGCCAGATCCAGGTTCAGGTCGTCCAGGTCGAGCTGTATCAGTTCTGAGACCCTGATCCCCGTGGCATACAGCAACTCCAGCATCGCCTTGTCACGATATCCCTTGAGATCCACGCACTGTGGCTGTTCCAGCAAAAGCTCCACTTCTTCCGGTGACAGTATCTGCGGAAGCTTCTTTTCTACTTTCGGTGATTCAAGTTCTGCCGTCGGATCATGATCGATCAGTTTGCATTTTGCTATGTATTGATAAAAGGATCTGATCGATGCCAGGTTGCGTGATATTGTTGAAGTCGCCCTGCCCTTTTTCTGGAGATAAAGCAGATACGCGATGACTGTAGTTTTGTTCGTATTGGCGATATTATGCAGGTTTATCTCGTGCAGATAGGAGAAATACTGCTCAATATCCCGTCGATATGATTGCAGAGTGTTCAGCGACAGCCGTTTATCTTTTTCGAGAAAATCAACAAACTCCTGTACCAAAGCTTCCATCCGTACTACCCCTTTATATTTAATTGTTGTTTATCGCCATTGTTATTTATTGATTTTAATACATTTCAACTACAATTGAAAGAAATTTTTTCTAATACATAGAAATCTTACTAGTTACGAGATAAATACCGCATAATGATTCCTTATTCTGCAATAAATAATTGTTTATGTAAATATTATATACTGTTTTTTCTATATTATACTTATATTTTCTGATATTTTCATTTTTTCTTACTTTGAGGATCATTTTTCTTTTGATGTTTTACCGTGATACGGCTGCCGGCTGAAAAACGCCGGAAATGCATCCACCTCACCGCATTGCTTTATATCAGGCCACTAACGGGGCTATCATGCGGATCAGTACCGGTGCAACATATGCGTCGATCATTAATCCGACCATGGTCAGGCCGGTGAACAGCAACGCAACAAGGCAGTATGACAAAAAGGCCGTTTTCAGTCCAGGTTTCTGAAGCTCCGGGACTGCCCTGTTCCTGGCCAGTCTCATTGAAAAATTTATCCCGTTGACTCCTATGCCAATCAGGCATGGTATTATGATTATTTCCTTGGGGAATAATGCAAAACCCGTCAGCAGCATCCCTTTCATCCCAAGCGCATTTATTATGAACCCGGATGTAAACCCGGTCACGAATCCCCTGGCACATATGATCATGTATATAAAAGGAATGCCTATGACGGTAACGCCAAGGACCCAAAGCAGTCCTGTCATTTTCAGGTTTTCGATCAGCCCGGCGGTTATCAGTTCCCCGCTGCTGACGTGCTGGTTGCCGAACAGCTGAAGGAATCCATGGAGATAATTGGAGAGTTCATCTTTCTGCATTGCACTTAATCCATTTACAGTAAATGCTCCTGTTATAACTCCGAAAACGAATGACAGAAGCAGGAAGAAATACGTGTTCCGGTTGGCATTGAGGTGTTCCCTGATAATGTTTTGAAGCTTTTTGATCATAACCGTTCCCTGTCTTCTGCAATAAAAAATTTACAATACCATCATATGCTGATGATATTGTAAACTATTCCTCGGGAAATTATCGCTGCTTTCGTCTGTTCGCGGTATCCCCGTCTGTTCCGGGTATTCCGCTTATTTGTGCCGGATGTCGATTTTACCGCTGATTATTCTGTCTGCAAGGAAGATGCCTATAATGCTCTTTGCATCCGTAATCTTTCCTTCCATCACCATGCGGAGCAGTTCATCAACGTGGTATTTCTCCGTCGTTATGAACTCATCCTCGTCCGCACAGCTGTCCCCTTCTTTCAGCCCTGTTGCCGCAAACAGGTGCAGAACCTCATCGGAAAACCCCGGAGTGCTGTGGACACTTATCAGGTATGTCAGCTTCTCTGCTGTAAGGCCTGTCTCTTCTTTCAGTTCCCTGCCTGCGCATACGGCCGGCTCTTCTCCCTTGTCAAGCTTGCCTGCCGGTATTTCCAGGGAAACTGCATCCAGCGGCTTCCTGAACTGCCTCACCATGTAGATTTCTCCATTTTCATTGATCGGTATCACAGCCGCTGCCCCCGGATGCCGTACTATATCACGCGTCGCTGTTTTCCCGTTCGGAAGCGTCACCGTTAGCATGTCTACATTTATTATATTGCCCCTGTATATGTTTTTTTCGTCAATTGTCTTTTCGTAATAATTCAATCCCCGTCATCTCCTTCTGTCGGCTGTGCCGAATTTTTCTTTATCTCACCGACCGCAAGTTTATCGCACCTGTTGTTGAACTCGTTGTCACTGTGGCCTTTTACCTTTATCCATGTAACATCGTGGATCCTGGACAGTTCGTCCAGCTGTTCCCAAAGGTCCCTGTTCTTTACCTCATCCTTGCTGCTGTTTACCCATCCGTTCATCTTCCATCCGGTTATCCAGCCGTTGTTGAAGGCATCCACAAGATAGGAACTGTCAGAATACAGTTCGACTGAACAGGGATATTTTAGTGCCTTCAGGCCTTCGATGGCAGCAGTAAGTTCCATCCTGTTGTTGGTAGTGTCAGGGTCGTAGCCGGTCAACACCTTCTCATGCCCCTCATACAGCAGGATGGCCGCCCAGCCGCCTCTGCCCGGGTTGCCTGAGCAGGCTCCGTCCGTATATATTTTCACCTTTTTCTTTTTATCAGCCATATCCTTACCTGCTTTCTGCGCTGCGGCCCATTTCTGCTGCCTTTGCAGTGCAGGCATCCATGGCGCTCATTATCGCATACCTGAATCCGCTTTTTTCAAGTTCCCTGACCGCCTCTATCGTTGTGCCTGCAGGAGAGCAGACCCTGTCCTTCAGTTCGGCAGGATGCTGGCCGGTCTCAAGTACCATCCTGGCCGATCCGAGCACAGCCTGGGCAGCCAGCCTGTACGCCGTCTGCCTGGGTATGCCCTGCCTGACCGCACCGTCGGCCATGGCCTCGATCATCATGAAGACGTAAGCCGGACTGCTTCCGGTAAGTGCAACGACTTCGTTCATCAGGCCTTCATCCAGTTCCTCGGTTTTCCCGCAGCATCCGAAGAGTTCCCTGACGGTCATTTTTTCTTCTTCACTTATATGATCGCCAAAGCAGATCACTGTCATGCCTTCGCCCACCATAAGCGGCAGGTTCGGCATGGTCCTGACGACCTTTACTTTGCTGCCTGCATACTGCCTCAATTTTTCCATGCTTATGCCTGCAGCTATGGAAATAAGAATTTTTTCATCCGTAAAACTGTCCCTGCACTCCGAAAGGACCTGCGGCACAACTGCCGGTTTGACTGCCAGTATGACATAGTCGCATATGCCCGCAAGTTCTGCATTGCCGGAACATGTATTCACACCTGTTTCAGCTGCCAGGGCTTCCATTTTGTCCATGTCGGCATCGAATACGTATATGTTCCCGGGCTCGGATATTCCCGAACGCAGGATGCCCCTGAGCAGCGACGAACCCATGTTACCGGCGCCTATGAATCCTATCCTGTTCTCCATATCCCTCTCTCCAATCCGCAAGGTGATGGTCTCATCCCATTCTGTTGCCATGACCGCATAAGGCTGCGTCCATATATCATCCCGTATATAATAGCACACAGTTTGAAGGAATTTCCACAGCTAATTTTACTAACCCAGTTGACACAGTTCAGGGATGTATTGTAGAATATAGAAGTCCACCTTCATAAACAGGCGGACATGTATTTCTGAACAGTTCAGTCATAGGGGAGTAGCTCAATTGGTAGAGTGGCGGTCTCCAAAACCGTGGGCTGCGGGTTCGAGTCCTGTCTCCCCTGCCAGAAATACCAAGGCTTTCAGGCCTTGGTATTTTATTTTGAAAACCATTTGCTGACGTTTTGTTGACAGATTGTTGACAGTTTCCTATTTCCCGATTCCAATTCTGTCAGAGAATTGATTTGCATTGAACGATGCTGTCTTCGACAGTTCACCGGCGGCATGCATGGTTTCCGAAGGGTCAGCTTCGATATCCGGTCCGGCTTCCGTCGTTTCCGCTCCAGTTGATGCTTCAGCCATTTCTTTATTCTTTTTTTATAAGCACCGAATCCAGCCATCCTGTCTTATGCTTCAGTGAAACATAGCCCATGGCTGACGCGATCAGGGCACCGATGGAATCGACGATCAGATCTTTCATCGTATTCACGAGGGCCTCCCGGCCTACCAGCAAAGTACCGTCTTCCAGCGCGAATTTCTGCATATTCAGGCCCAGCAGTCCGTCGAAAGCGTACTCATATATCTCCCACATCACGCCAAGCATGATGGCGAAGCAAAATGCAAAAAGTGAGACAAAAATCGGGCTCAGGTTGACCGGTATCCGCTCCGCGTCATTCAGCAGCGTCACGAACGAGAACCCAAGCGCCCCGAGCATGATGCCGCTGAGACCATGCAGCAGTACGTCCCAGTGTTTGAAATGATAGAAAAAGGCCCTTACCTCGCCGAGGTAGATGGCGCAGAAAAGGAAGATTACGAATATGATGTACATTACGCTGGGTATGGTAAGGCTGAGCTTTCTGGACAGGAAGCCCGGGAGAAACATAATAATTATACCGGCCGTACATTGCAGCAACATGAGTATGTATTCGCTTTCAGGCCTTTCTCCTTTCGATGTCCTGCCCCCCGGTACCATTATTATCCTTATTATGATGTAGATGACAGAAAGCACAAGAGAGCTGAATACGATGAGAGTCAGGATCTTTGATAACTTTGATTGCCTCATTGTAGTCTCCCCTTTACTGATAAAATTTCCATGCATCTTAAGATCGTTCCGCGTCCTATGCCTGGTTATTGTTCTGTATCTGTCCCGATCCAACGTATCACTGGTATGCCGTCACTTCAAAACTTCCGGCTTTAATCTTCCCGCTGCCGGAAAAGTCGATTACTTCGCACCGCTTCAGTACAGGGCTGAAATCACTGTCTATCCTGTAAAAGAGATCGATCTCTGCTATCATATTCACAGTTGCCACCCCAAATACAGGAAGGGGCACTTTAATTTCCGGCGTTCTGCCGTTTCTAACCAGCGCGAGTCTCGAATCCTCACTTATGCTGACCGAGACAGGGTCGATCCACGTCCTTTCCGCATATTGCAGCATTATTTCATCCGGCGGTTCATGCCCTTCCGCTTCTTCGATCACAATATCAGCGGAAAAACCGTGCAGCCTGTTGGTGACCGTCAGCAAATTCCCGCCTTTATTCCATGAGAATTCAAAACTGTCGATGAAATCCGCCAGTGTGTTGTCACTGGTGAATGAGTGGCTTTTATCCTTTTTGTAGCTGTAAATGAAGTAATTCGAGTAACTGAAAGACGCCCCGTACCCGGGTATCACGATGAAAACGTCGGCAGCGCCGTCGCCGTCAAGGTCCTCGAATTCGATACTGCTCAGGAGTCCTGATGGATCGTTTTCCTTCGTGCAGAAAACGATCTGCCTTTCATTATCTCCGTCGCTTATGAGAAGCCTGCCTTCCACCCTGTTTGCCGTACCGTTCCCATTCTGCCCGGTGCTGACGACCAGGATCTGTTCATTTATACCGTCGCCGTCGAGATCGACGCTTGCGCTCTGAAGCAGTTTATAACCAGGCGGTTCGTTATATTCCTGCGGTGTTTCCGGGTCGTCACTGTCAGGTTCGATGCCAGGTGCAGCTTCACCGTCTGCCAGGTCCCCGGTTTCCTCATCAGATGGTATAGCGGATAACGGATCATTTGCTCCGGAGGATCCGGTACCGTTCTGAATTCCGCCAGTCGCCGGCAACACGCTGTCTGTCCCTGCCCGCATCGAATTGCTGCATCCGGCAGTTGCCAGAAGCAGTACCGATAAAATCAATGTTATTGCGACTAACCTGCTTATATTGCTCCCCCCAGTCATGATACGCAGAAAAAACGACAGCTTGTACGTTCTGGGTCTAATTATTATAATACCATCATTTCCGGCATTAGGCCAGTTATGTTCTGAAAAATAATATGTATGCCGGAAGTGCAACCATTGCCAGGCATACCAGGATTATGAATACCGAGCCGGCCTTATTGTTGTTTTTCCAGTTCCAGACCGCATAGCTGACAGTATGGATCAGTGCATACACAATTAGCAGGATTATTGCTGCCCATGTAATAACCGACATACCCATCCTCCCGGCAAACGATCAGGGCGCGATATCCGGCACTGCCGAAAGTTCCGGCATCATCAGCCTGATTAAAAGGCCGGTGCGCCTGATCTCGAATTTGACTTCCACATTGAACTCGCTGTCTCTGTAATGAGACGGCCAGTCAAACTTCTTCCATTCATCCCACGTGAGAAAATTACCCTTCATATACCTTCCGAAGCCGCAGATATCCGAATCGAACTCTTCCGCCGTCCTCCTGAGGAATGACATCACGTTCTGCCTGATGACTTCAATGGTCTTGTTTTCTACTGCTTCCGGATATTTTTCGTATTCCAGCGTGCTCTGTACGGAAGTATAATCACCTTCAAGGTCAAGCTGCACAGTTATGTGCGGCCTCCCGTCCTTCATTACGACGGTAGTTTTGGGTCTTTTACGCTGTACTACATTCAGCACGATAACATTGCCGCCGTCATAAACATCAGGAATGGTCCAGTAGGAATGGCTGTACTTGCCGGTAACCATCTCGAAGCATACGGATTCTATACCGTTCAGCGTGCCGACCATTTTGCCGCCCTTAAAAACAGCGGTGCCCATCGCTACATTTTTCAGTTCGGAAACGACTGGAACATTTCCCGCCTCCTTTTGTCCCTCATCCAGGTAGTATTCACCGAATTTCTCCATCCTGTCGATATCTTCCACGCTTTTCTTGGGGTTTATTCCCGACAGTGCTGCAGTGGGCTCGATATCATCACGTTCAATGGCATGGTGGAAATCCGATATCCTGGATTCGGGGTAATATGACGAAAAGTCCTTTCCAAGCAGCAGTTCGTAGTACTTTGCCGGGTTGCTTTCCAGCACGGAGCTTACCTCCTTGAGATAAACATCCGGAGGGTCGTTCGACACTACGATGAACATATCAGGTCTGAACTCCCTGCCTCTCATAATGGCCTGGATATATTTCGCAATGCCTTTTTCAGCCAGTTCCCTTGAAATTACTATGACCTTCGCATGTGACATGTTGATTTCCTTGCTTATAACATTGTTTACCATGTTGAGCCCTGAATAGATCGACGGCGTATCTATGGTGATCACCGAAACGGGTTTCCCTCCCCCGCCGCCGCCTCCTCCGCCACTTTCTCCGCCTCCTCCGCCTCCGATGGAAAGCGGTGCGGCCAACTGAAGCGTCATCCTCAGGATATTGGCATGTCCGACATCCAGTCCTACAGCAAGGGGATAGGCCATATCATCTATTTCACGCTGGTCATAGCAGCCTGAAAGGGTCAAAGAGATGGCCAGTACAAGCAGACAGCATCCCAGCCTGAAAAATCCGTCCGTTCTCCTCATTTTCCCTTTGTCTCCCTTCTTCCTCTCTTCCTGAGACCTGCGGCAAACATGATCAATCCGATGAAACCGAAGGTTACGGCCCATCCCCAGGTGTTTACTATGCCTCTTTCTATTTCTATTACCGACAAAAGATCGACCGGAAGGAAAGCACCGCTGAACACTATGATCGCAAACGGGATTATCAGTGGTCTCAGGTATTTCAGCCCGGCGGCTTTTGAAACGGTATACACAGCAAAGAAAAAGACTGTCACAAGATAAATAAGTGCCGACATCACCCATATGAAAACGAACAGCGACTCGATCCTCTGGAAAAACCTCCCGAGCCCGATGAGCCTTGCCATGTTGAAAACCGGGAGGAATGGCTCCATGCTTGACGGATACGGAAATACGAGTATGTAGACCAGTGATCCTGTGACCATGAAAAATGAAGAAGCGATTATGGAAACATATCCCACCTTCCTGACATCATTATAACTTTCCAGGAACGGAGGAAGCATGAAAAGAACCAACAACTCTGCAAATACGGACGTTCTGTAGAATCCTTTCAGAAAGATGTCCTTCAAACCGGTCCCAAAAATCGGTGTCAGGTTGGTAATGTCAATTTTGGGCATTATCCCAAGCAATATCACAACATAGCCGGCAGTCACGATGGGGGCCACGATCGCATTATGCCGGACAATCGACTCGATTCCAAGGAAACCGGCTATCACTACCCCTGCCATGAAGAAGGCCATTACATAACTCAGCGGAGATGTGGGCAGGGATATTGTCTTTATATCCTCAGAGAATTTTCTCATCGTGAGAGCCGCCAGAACGAACAGGACACCTCCCAGTGTGAATCCGGCAACAGCCCTGAGGACCTTCCCTCCTGCCATTTCAGCAATATCAAGTATGTCCCTGCCTTCGAACTTCCTGTACAGCGATATCAGCACTGCATAGAGCAGCAATGCCACAGCGCCTATAATAACTGACATCATCCATCCCGCATTGCCTGCATCTTCCACTGTCATCCTGTTGAAATACAAAAAAATCTTGGTGCAGACAAGGTTGCTGATCAGCATTATTGCTTCCCATCTTCCAAATTTTATCCGTTTGTCCATCTGCATGAAATCCACCCGTTTCCGCTTACTCAGTCCTGCTTCTTTTTTTCAGTGTCCTGCTTCCATTTCATACTGATTTCTGCCTGCTTCTTTTTCTTCTTTGGATTCAGGTAATCCGGCCTGTCTTCCATTTTCCATTCAGGGGCTCTGAAAATGACGTTTTTATATTTGCCGGATGTTTTAGGCCCAAACGGTGACATGAACGGAACCCCGAAAGACTTCAGTGCAGCAGACCAACTGCCGATCACGAACAGTCCCACCGTTATCCCGAGGAAACCTGCCAGCGCTCCGAGGAAAATGAACGCGAAGCGCATTATCCGTACGGAGTATGCCAGCGAGTAATTGGGGATGGCAAATGAACCGATACCTGTCAGGGCAACGATAATGATCAGTACCGGGCTCACTATGTTAGCCGCAACTGCCGCCTGTCCAAGTATCAATGCTCCTATGATGCCAAGGGTAGGACCTATGGGACCCGGCACTCGCAGGCCGGCTTCCCGGATAAGCTCAAAGGAGAGCTCCATCAGCAGTATTTCCACAAGTGAAGGGAACGGGACCTTCTCTCTCGACGCTTCTATTGCCAGGAGCAGGTCCGTAGGTATCATCTCATGGTGATAGTTAGTGATGGCCACATACAGTCCCGGCAGCAGCAACGCGAGGAATCCCGCGACATATCGTATGTACCGAAGCATATTGACATATGGGAACCTTATATAGTTGTCTTCAGGAGAGTGCATAAGGTCGTACGCCGTTATTGGGACCACCAGTACATTCGGCGATCCGTCGACTATAATGGCGACCCTGCCTGATACCAGAAGTTCCGCTACATAGTCCGGCCTTTCTGTGGAGATCATCTGTGGCGACGGATAGAACGTACTGTCTTCTATCAGCTGTTCCAGTGCCCCGGCGTCCAGCATGTAATCGACACTGATCCCTTCCAGTCTCCTCCGGACCTCCGCCACCAGGGACTCATTGGCGACGTCTTTTATATATACTATCGAACATGGCGTCCGGCTTACTTTGCCAACCAATATATCCTCAGCTATCAGGTCTTCATCCTTCAGCCTTTTCCTGAGCTGGGCGCAGTTTGTTCTCAGGACTTCGTTGAATGCTTCCTGCGGACCCTTGATGATGATTTCATTGTTTGGTTTTTCAACGCCCCTGTGCTCCCATCCCTTCACGTCCGCGGCAAAGCAGACGCTCAGCCCGTCGACGAAAAGTGCGCATCCTCCGAAATTCACCGCTTCGACTGCCTTTTTATAGCCCTTTTCTATTTTTACCTGGCAGTGCGGCATCAACTGGCGCACGACATAATCCTCAAGGTTTTCGGCGGTATCTTTCAGGGGCATCACCGAATTCACCATCAGCGGCTTGAGTATGTAATTGTTGATGACTTCCGTGTTGGTCATTCCGTCGAAAAATATGATGAATGCCCTGATACTCCTGCATCCGTAAGTTATGTCGAACTCCCTGAGGATGATGTCGCTGTTCACAGGGATGCTGTAGACATCCTTCATGTGCGCGAGGTTGGCATCGATATCGCTTTTTACTTCATCGCCCGCTTCAGGTGGTTTTTCCGACTCAGCCGTTTTCTTTTCCCTCACTTTTTCAAAACTCTGAGCACCCTTGTCCCCTGCAGACCTTCCGCCGGGTTTCAGTATGAATTTCTCCAGCTTTTCCGGCTCTTCAAAGAACAAGTACTTTTTAAGCTGCCTGACGAAAAACGACAAACCGCATGCCTCCCATGCATCTGAATCCTGTGGGGCTGAAATGACTTGCCATTTAATGGCCTCATTAGTATCAGCCTGATCGGCCGTTTTTATGCAGAAGACCGTTCATGATTGTCCGCCTGGCTCCGTCGGACACGGAACTGCACATATGTGCTGCCTGAAAAGTATTATGTATTGAGAGAAGGGAATGAAACATATGAAAAGCCTGAAATCGGTTTCTCCTGCCGGCCTCGCGGTATTGTCCGCCCTGGCCGGCATCGTCCTCGTACTGGTACTGGACAGTGACAGCCTGGATGCGATAGGAAACGTCTTCGTCGGAATAGGCGGCATACTTCTCATTGCTGCCGCACAGAACGATTATCTTGACGAGCTTGAAAGAACGAAGCTGCAGAATGAAATCCTCGAAAAGCAGCTTGAATACTACAGTAACAGGAGATCCTTACCAAAGCCGTCAGTCTGATCTTACGCAGGGCAATCGGCAAAAACCTGCCACACTCTGCCCGGGTCCAAAAATATCAGTAATTTGTCAGAAGATTTACAGGAAAATGAAAACAGCGGGTATCCAGTAATCTGAAACCCGCTGTTTTGCTGGTCGGAGTGACCTGACTCGAACAGGCGACCTCTTGCACCCCAAGCAAGCACTCTAACCAAACTGAGCTACACCCCGTCAGCGCATAAGAATTATAGCATACCGGGAGTGTGTTGTAAAGCATATATTTGATCATTCAATTGTGTATAAACCGTTTTATCTGCTCCATTCGTCAGATTATGCCTGCTGCATTGTCAAAAACTCGGTCTTCTTCCCGTAACCAATACATAAATCATGTACGCAATAAATGCAAGAATGGCTATCGGAAGTACGACCCTGAGCGCAAAACCGAGCAGCGCCAGCGCTGCATACACCGCAACAGCAATTATACCGACCGCGACTGCCAGCCTGATAAGACTTTTCACAACCATCACCTCACATAACATTTTATAAAGCCGCAAGCTTGCTTATTCCGGATTATGGAACCTGCTTCTGATAATAGATACGTAATTGCAGTACAAATGTCTTGCGGCAAAGTGATAAAAGTGAAAATCCCTTCCGGCTGCGGCCCGGCATCATAATGCTGCATTGAAAGCTATCCTCTCGACCGCTTCCACGGCATATATCACATCATTTTCAGTATTGAAACACCCGACGCTGAACCTTACCGAACCCCGTCCGGACGTCCCCAGCATGACATGGGCGGCAGGCGAGCAGTGGAGACCAGCCCTGGTGCATATCCCAAAGTCCTTATCCAGTATGAAGCTCAGCTTTGCCGGGTCCATATCGGCCAGGTTCATCGCTACTATCCCTGAGTTCCTGTCACCGTCCGCGAAGCTGTACAGCCTGACACCCGGTATCTGCGCCAGGCCGTCTGCCAGGAGCCTGGTCAGTCTGCTTTTGTATTCGTGTATGGTCCCGGTCCCGATTTTCAGCACATAGTCGGCGCCGGCACCGAGCCCGACGATGCCGGGAGTGTTCAATGTGCCGCTTTCAAGCATGTCAGGCATGATTTCCGGCTGGTACACGTATTCGGAGTTGCTTCCCGTTCCTCCTTCCATCAGCGTCCTGAGCCTGATGCCCTCCCTTACGAAAAGGCCTCCGGTGCCCTGGGGCCCCATCAGGCCCTTGTGTCCCGGAAATGCCAGCATATCTATGCGCCAGGCTTCCACATCTACCGGGAGCGATCCTGCTCCCTGGGAAGCATCCACAAGGAACGGGATCCCGTATTCCCTCGCTGTCCGTCCTATTTCGGCAACCGGCATTATGATCCCGTTTACATTGGATGATAATGTGCTGACGATCAGGACCGTATTCTTTTTTATTTCCCTGCGTATGTCAAACGGATCGATCTCTCCGAAATCATTGCCTTTTACCACGGAAATCTCGATTCCCATATCGCGTTCGAGCGTCCTTAACGGCCGCATGACCGCGTTGTGCTCCATTGGCGTGGTTATGACGTGGCAGCCGGGGTAAACCAGGCCCTTGATGGCAATATTGAGAGCTTCCGTCGCATTTTTGGTGAAAGCAAGGCGCATCGGATCCCTGATGTTGAACAGCCTGCATACCGTATCGCGTGCACGGTTCACGGCCATCCCCGCTCTCAGCGAAAGGGCGTGTCCACCTCTGCCGGGGTTCGCGCAGTATTCCCGCATGCACCTGTCCATTTCGCGGCAGACGCAAGACGGTTTAGGAAAAGATGTGGCAGCGTTGTCAAGGTATATCATCAAAAAGCCCCCCAGCGTTATAGTCCAGTAATATACTATGACGTACGCCGGGGGCTGTTAACATATCCTGTTCATCCAGGAAGCCCTCTGTACAGGCAATCCGCGATACAGGCCATTCAGTGTGTCCGGGTCATTAAGCGCAGCAACAGACCTTCACCGCATTCAAATGGCTATTGCTGTGTATAGAGTTTGTATATGACGTTTATTCCCTGTATTCCAGGGCCTTCCCTGCCAGCTTCAGGACTACGATCGCAACAGCGCCGCCCGCTATCGCGGTGAACAGCTGCGGCCAGCTGAACAGGCTGATCAGCGTGGCAGCCTGCTGAGGCTTTATTCCGCTTACCAGGCTTGTAAAAGCAGTTATGGCTCCGTACAGGAAGCCAAACTTCAGTACCGATCCGACCGCAACGCCGATTATGCTCCCAAGGAGCTTTCCCGGTGTCCCGTCCTTTTTCCTGAACAACCAGAATGCCAGCACTATGATGGCGTTGCCGACTATTATAAAGGGTGAAAAGCCAAGTATCAGCGGCGCTATCGGTGCCTTATTTGTAAAGGCCGACACAAGCGGAGCTATGACCGATATGGCGATGCCGCTCCATAAACCGGCCGAAGCTGTTGCAACAAGCAGTGCGGCATTTACGACCGGTCCTACGATATAATTGTTGTACGGGATCATTTTCCCGAGCAGCTGGAATGTTATGACGACAGCCAGCAGCAACGCAGTACGCGTAAGAAGTTGTGTCCTGATTTTCATACGTATCTCTCCAGTGTTTGCTTGCATGATTTTCTATCGATTAAATTATACCACCAGATTGTACTGCCGTTGCAAAAAAAAATAAAGGTACTCTGACGTACCTTCTGCTTACTGGACCAGCACAGGTTCCAGCTGTTTTCCTTCAAGAGCCGCCTGAATCGCAGGTATGATCAGGTCGAACCTGGCCACCAGCGAATTGCATTTCTTCTGCGGATCGTCCTGCCTGTATGGAACAAAATATACATTTTTGCAGTTCTGGAGCAAACCGATGTTCCTGGCATTTATCCCGAGCCCGTCATTGGTAGACGGCGCCAGCAACAACGGCCTTCCGTTCCGCAGGTGCGCCTTGCACGCCATGGTAACGGGCGTGTCGGTGATGCCGTTAGCCAGTTTCGCCAGTGTGTTCCCCGTACACGGCGCCACCACCAGTATATCGAACAGACCTTTCGGACCTATCGGTTCCGCATCGATGATCGTCTTTATGATCTTATTTCCCGTTACTGCCTCCATCCTCATTTTCCAGTGCTCGGAGCTGCCAAAACGGGTGTCATATTTGTCTACCGAATATGATATGATCGGCGTTATATCGGCTCCCGTGGCCGACAGTTTTTCAAGTTCGGTCATCACGCTTGAAAACGTGCAGAATGAGCCGGTGAATGCAAATCCGATCCTCACACCTTTCAGATCCATGTTTACACCCCCATTTCCTGCAGGATGTTGTAAATCGTCTGTTTCATGTAACCTGCGGCAGTCACCGGAGCCACCTTGCCGGGCAGCGACAGTGCCCAGATGACCTTGATCCCGATCATCTTCGCCTTGTCGAAATCCACTCCCCCGGGTTTTGACGCCAGGTCTATGACAAGACTTTCCTTCCCTATCAGTTCCAGCTTTTCCTGATCGAGGATCCTGCTTGGAATCGTGTTGATGATCAGGTCCATACCGGCCAGGTATTTGTCAAGATCGTCCATATAGACCGGTTTGATGCCATAGGCTTTCAGCCATGCTATGTCCGGATATTTCCTTGTCGCGACATATACCTCCGAACCAAGTCCGGTCAGCATATTTGCCAATACTTTGCCCAGCCTGCCATAACCCAGTATCAGCACATTGCTTCCGTTCAGTGTTATCGGCAGTTCCTCCATCGCTATCTGGATCGCGCCCTCGGCAGTCGGAATGGCATTGAGGACAGCCATCTCTTCGCGTTCAAGTATGTCTATGGGCATGATATTGTATGACTGCGCTATCTGCAGGATCCTGCCGCTTATCCTTCCCGCGATGAACAGCTGGTTTTCCTTCATGATCCTGAATACATCGCTTATATGTATCTTGCTGTCATGGAACGGTGCGTTCAGTATCTCATTCTCATTCGTGCATGGCAACGGACCTATGACGATATCGGAATCTGCAATGGCAGCCTCCAGATCCTCTGCTTCCGTCAGGCTCGAACCAAAGCCGGCATTTTTGAAGCCGAACAGGCTGACACGGTTCCCGTCGGAACGGATTGCTTCCGCCAGCTTGACATTCCTCAGATCGCCGCCGATCACAGCATATTTCCTGGAATCCATAACTTTACCTCCCGTAGCTGACACACATGCTAATTCATTTTATGTATATCCCGGGAGTCAAGTGCTTGTATAACAACTGACGTGCCCGGCACGACAGCTATCGTACACAGACGACTGTCATGCCGGGCACGCCGGTTTTGGTCCACGTTAGTTTTATCGTCTTTTTATCCGAAGATCTCCTCACACTGGCCGGCGTCGATATTGCCGACCACGGAAACGCCTTTCCTGCCGCTTCCGAATATGCGGACTATCATCCTGTCTATATCGTCCATAGTTATCGAGCTGATTTTGTCAAGTATCTCATCAGGCGTGTATATATACCCGAGCAGCACCTCGGATTTGCCTATGCTGTTCATCCTGCTGCCGGTGCTTTCAAGACCAAGTATATAGTTGCCTTTCATCTGCTCTTTCGTTCTTTCCAGCTCGTCCCTGGTCATCCCGTGCTTTTTCAGGTTCACTATTTCTTCTTCAATGAGACTTGCCACGATTTTCAGGTTTTCCGGATTCATACCTGCATATATCGTAAAAAGGCCGGTATCTGTATATGTTGTCGGGTATGAATATATCGAATAGACGAGTCCCTTCTCTTCCCTGATCTTCTGGTACAGCCGCGAACTCATGCCCCCGCCGAGCAGGTTGCTTATGGCAAGGAGCGGATAAATATCATCATCCCCGGTC
>JAKOPX010000348.1 GCA_029778665.1 Bacillota bacterium
CATGTCCTCGCTGTCGTTGCCGAACATGATGTTGTTGCAGACACGTGTCCCCTGTGCCTGCCAGTCCAGCCAGACGCCCCTGAATGAGTCATGGATGATGTTGTTCCTGATGATGGTGTCGATGGCGGCATGCAGCTTGATCCCTCCGACTTCGGCACCTTCGAATTCCCTCTTGTACCTAATGTTGTAGATGTGGTTGTTTTCGATGATGCTGAAAACAGCCCCCAGGTGCCCGACGATGCCGGCCTGCCCGCAGTTGTATATGATGTTGTTGCGGACGATGTGGCTGCCGATGTTGTCCTTGTTCCAGCCGTTGTTCAATGCCCTGAATATGACTTCCTGTTCGCGCTGGTGTCCGACCTTGGTGAATATGGTCGTCCACTCGTTCTGGCCGGTGCTCTCTTCTTTCCCGAGGCTGATGCCGCAGCAGCGGGAATCACTGATGATATTGTTCTCGATCACCCAGCCCTTGCTCCAGTGCGGGCCGATCAGGCCTTCCTGCAGGGCAGTCGGCGGCGCCCACTGGGTGGCGGCATGCTGCATTATGAAACCGCGGACCGTTATGTAGTTGCGGCCGGGATTTTCAGGCCAGAAGCAGAAGCGGCGCACGTTTATCTCGACATTCCCGTTCCTGGGGTCTTCCCCGTGGAAGTTGGCATAAATGGTGGTATAGCGGTCGTCCACCTCAGCATACCACTTGTATATGGAAAACTCCGGTTCCTTTGAGGTCTTCGATTCCTGGGGGTCGCGCACCTCATCGACGGAGACCGCTTCATACATCGCGCGCCCGTTCAGGTAGACCTCTCCGAGGTGGAATACCCTGTCTTTCGTAAAGAGCCAGTCGCCGAACAGAACTTCGCTGTACGGGTTGAAGTTTCCGAAAAACTTGTTGTCGATGACCGTTTTCCAGATGTTGCCGTCCCTTTCCCAGTCCGTGATTACCTCAGAGCCCTTTATGACGACTTTTTCGCCCGGGGCTGCCTGGTAGACTATCGGCTGCGCCTTGGTACCGCCGCGCTTCGGGCTCACCCATTCGCGGTATACGCCTTCATGGACGGTGATCACGTCTCCCGGCTTCGCGACATATGCTGCTTTGCTGATCGTAAGGAAAGGCTGTGACTCTGTCCCGGGGTTCAGATCGCTCCCGGTTTTGCTGACATGGTAATTCATAGCATCCTCCTTGCAGGAAAGACTTGGATCGTTTTCAGTGTTTGATGTCCTGGTATCAATATAATTATATCACATTTACCAATGCCGTAATTTCCCTACGGTGCTTCATTCGGGACAACCCGGCATGGATCGCGATCATACATGGGCCGTATCCTTTGATCATCCCAATCCCTCCGGTCATGCCTGTTTTTGAGTGATACAGGCGATCCGGTCGATGCAG
>JAKOPX010000349.1 GCA_029778665.1 Bacillota bacterium
CATGACAGGCTTTTCATAGAATACGACAAGACCGACATGACGCCTTACCTGAACAGGAGGGGCATGGTGTTCGTTGATGGCAAGCCTATGAAGCAGGTGCCGCTGTATTACATGCTCAGTGAAAACGAGAATGCATACTGGGTCGAGGCCAACGGACAGAAAGTGCACATCCGCCTTGCCAATGACGACGACCCGCGGAACCATGTCATCGAAGTCACCAACAGGGAGCAGTGTTTTGCGCCGAAAGTCCCGTTCCTTGCCTATATCAAGGTAAAAGGGCTGACACTCGCCCATGCGGCCACAGGCGCTCCTGTGCCGCAGCGCGGCGCGCTGTCCTGCTACAGGGGGCACCACTGGATCATCGAGGACTGCACGATAGACTGGTCCAACGCCACCGGCATAGACTGCGGGAACGAGTGCTGGCACCATACCGTCGAGGAAGGACAGATCATAGGACACAGCATCATCAGGCGCAACGTGATAAAGGACGCCGGCGTGTGCGGGATCGCGGGAATGTTCGTCAGGAACATGCTCATCGAGGACAACCTGATAACCGGTACGGGCTGGCAGCGGATGGAACTCTCCTGGGAAGCGGGAGGCATCAAGGTCCATAACTGTGTCGACTCGCTGATCCGCCGCAACGTGATAAAGGACTGCCATGGCTGCGACGCTTTATGGATGGATGTCGGAAACGAGAACAACAGGGTCACGTCCAACCTGTTCCTGAACGGGATCGATTCCAGGGAGCACATTTTCATAGAATGTACGCGTGACAAGGAGAACCTCATAGACAACAACATAATATGGAATGTCGAAGGAAGGTACGACAGGTCAAAGGTACCGGCGGAGCCCGGATCTTCGGGCTGGTACAAAACGACCGAGACGGAGTACACCAATGGCTACGGTATCTACCTTGAAGGAACGGACAGGCTCCGCATCGTCAACAACCTGATAGGCAGGTGCAATAAAGCCGGGTTCTTCGCAAAGGTGGTGGCGTTCCGGCTCATGCCGAAGCGCGGAGGGACTTCCCGGGAGAACAAGTTCTTCAACAACCTGTTCTATGAATGCGGCGAAGCTGCAATCATACTGCCGAACGAGCACAATGAGGC
>JAKOPX010000350.1 GCA_029778665.1 Bacillota bacterium
CTTGTACGCTTCCTCGCCGAGTTTCTTGGACAGCGGCAATATGGCTATCTTGACCGGCGCCAGTGCGGGATGGAAGTGAAGCACTGTCCTCACGTCGCCGTCCGGCAGTTCCTCTTCATCGTATGCCTCGCACAGGAACGCCAGCGTCACCCTGTCGGCGCCGACCGAGGGCTCGACGCAGTACGGTATATATTTTTCGTTGGTGACCGGATCGAAGTAGCTCAGGTCTTCCTTCGAATGCTCCATATGCTGCCTGAGGTCGAAATCTGTCCTGTCGGCTATGCCCCACAGTTCGCCCCATCCGAACGGGAACCTGTACTCAATGTCCGTCGTGGCATTGCTGTAGTGCGACAGCTCTTCCTTCGAATGGTCCCTCATCCTCAGGTTTTCGTCGGACAGGCCGTAATTCAGGAGCCACTTGTAGCAGAAGTCCTTCCAGTACGCAAACCATTCAAGGTCCGTACCCGGCTGGCAGAAAAATTCCAGCTCCATCTGTTCGAACTCGCGGGTCCTGAAAATGAAGTTCCCCGGCGTTATCTCATTCCTGAAGGATTTGCCTATCTGGCCTATCCCGAAGGGTATCTTCTTACGCGTGGTTCTCAGGACGTTTTTGAAATTGACGAATATACCCTGCGCAGTCTCAGGCCTCAGGTATATCTCTGCCTTTGAATCTTCAGTGACGCCCTGGAATGTCTTGAACATCAGGTTGAACTTGCGGACATCGGTGAAGTTGGATGAACCGCAGTTCGGGCATTTCACGCCCTTTTCCCTTATATACTCCACCAGGCGCTGGTTGTCCCATCCGTCCACGGCGATATTTATGCCGTTCTCCGCATTCCAGTCTGCGATGAGCTTGTCAGCCCTGTACCTGACCTTGCAGTCCTTGCAGTCGATGAGCGGATCGCTGAAACCTTCCACATGTCCTGATGCAACCCAGACCTGCGGATTCATCAGTATGGCACAGTCGAGACCCACATTATAGGTGCTCTCCTGGATAAATTTCTTCCACCATGCCCTTTTGACGTTATTTTTCAGTTCAACGCCAAGAGGTCCGTAATCCCATGCATTTGCGAGTCCGCCATATATCTCGGAACCCGGATAGATAAAACCTCTGTTTTTACACAAAGCCACTATTTTTTCCATTGATTTTTCCGCCAACATCTCATGCCTCCGCATTATAGATTCTATTTGAAAACCAGCCTGTTTCCAGGCTGTTATTTATCTGATCCTTTTATGTTGCTGATGTTTCCGATACTCTTCCGTCTTCTCCCTGATTTCGTCTGGCCTGAAGCCATCTGCATGCTGTATCGATCGGGCCGACGCCGGAATGCTTTTGGCTTCTGATGCTGCATTGCCCCAAAACTGACCGGATTCATCCGCCACGCTCTTTGCTGCCGGCCTGTGCCGGCCCGGCCACCAGGTCCCGCACCTCGTCCAGTATCCTGTGTGCGGCTTCGAGCTTGCTCATCAGCGGCAGGTCGATAACGGTCCCGTCGCGTTTCAATATCTTGATGATATTCGTGTCGGTGCCGAATCCCGCGCCTTCCATCGTAACATCATTGGCAACTATCATGTCAAGGTTTTTCGATTCCAGCTTCTTCGCGGCATTGTCCTCGAGATGGTCTGTTTCCGCGCTGAAGCCGACCAATATCCTGTTTCCCTTTATTGTTCCCAGCGTTTTAAGTATATCGGGATTTTTAACAAGTCTCAATACCATTTCGTCGCCATTCTTTTTTATTTTCCTTTCTGAAACCTCTGCGGGCCTGTAATCAGCCACAGCGGCCGCCATTATCACCACGTCGCAGTTTTCGAAATTCCCGTTGACTGCCTCATGCATCTCCTGCGCTGTGGTAACGCTTATCAGCCTTACTCCGTCAGGGCACCCGATGCCGACAGGCCCGGAAACCAGGAGCACATCCGCGCCGCGTTCGTGGGCGGCCTGCGCGACGGCATAGCCCATCTTCCCTGATGAATGGTTCGAAATGTAACGGACAGGATCTATGCTTTCCCTGGTCGGTCCGGCAGTAACGAGGATCCTTATCCCTTCAAGGTCCTGTTCGGGCTTCAGTATGGCACATGCTTTCCCAACAATGGCGGACGGCTCGGGCAGTCTTCCCTTTCCTGAAGACCCCTCCGCCATCCTGCCGGTATCAGGTTCCATGAATATGTAGCCAAAATCCTTCAGTATCCTGATGTTCCTCTGCACGACAGGATTTGCATACATATTGTGGTTCATCGCCGGGACTACCAGCACCGGCGCCTTCGTCGCGACCACAGTTGCAGTAAGCATGTCGTCGGCTATGCCCGATGCCAGCTTGCCTATGATATTGGCCGTAGCCGGGGCGATGATGAAAAGGTCGGCTTTCTGTGCCAGCGAAACATGCTTTATTTCCCAATATTCAGGGTCACTGAACATATCGGTTACCACAGGCCTGTGGGACAGCGACCTGAAAGTCAGAGGCGTGACAAACTTCTGGGCATTGGCGGTCATGATGACGTCCACTTCAGCTCCAAGCTTCTTCAGCCGGCTGACGACCTCAACCACTTTATATGCCGCTATGCCTCCGCATACGCCCACAACTACTGATTTGCCCTTCAGATCCATGATGACGCCTCCTTCCGGTCCAATCCCGTTCTTTATGCCAAAAAGGTTAAGGTATGATGCAAATGACCTTAACCCTGCGCTATGTGCAGCATTTATGCCGCACCCCGAATGAAAACCGACTGTTTATGGATGAAATCACTTGATGCCGCTTTTTGTCCTGACATAAGTGATCTTGCCTTCATTGATCTCATGCAGAGCGATCGTCACCGGCTTATCCGATTCGAATTCCGTGAGCTTGTTTGAACCGTCAGCCAGCTGCCTTGCTCTCTTTGCGGTGGCGACCACCAGCGTGTACCTGCTGTCTACTTTCTCCAGAAGTGAA